>JAHRVS010000338.1 GCA_019090565.1 Gammaproteobacteria bacterium | reverse complement strand
GGTAGAAACTCAGTGTCTGGCACGTATGGCTACTTTAAAAAGAAAGGGCTTTGCAAAGGCGATTTTAAAAGTACGGTGAATGAGCAGCCTGGTTCAGCCTCGGTGGTTCAGTCTATTACCTCATCACTAAACGGCATTGGGTACTCGGGCGTGGGGTATAAAACATCCGGTGTGCGGGCATTGCCAATTGCGAAGAAAGCAGGAAAACCCTATGTCATGCCTTCTGCAGAGAATGCGGTTAACAAAACATACCCGCTTTCTCGATTTCTTTATGTCTATGTTAACAAACACCCAAACAAGCCCCTTGCCCCTCTTGAGAGGGAGTTTCTAAAGCTTGTTTTATCGAAAATGGGGCAAGAAGTGGTTGTGAAAGATGGGTATATCCCGTTGCCAAGCAAATTGGCTGAAAAAGAGCTTAGGAAACTGCTTTGATTCAGTTGAAAATGCATTAAGGGGAGGCTCTAAAGATGGACTTTTTATGCGCTAACTGTGTTATTGATTAAGGTTACCGCAAAAGAGTTCGTTTTTTGAGCGGCTTGCGTTTTGATACATAAAAAGGGGGGAAAGCCTCCTTTTTTGGGTTTATAATTGCGCGCTTGATTTTGCCCAGGATGGGGATGGCTTTTTAAATGATGCTTAACAGGCTGCTGAAACTCAGCTGACTTGGTCTCTACGGTGTTAAAATCAGGCTCAAAATGGGCACTTGCTGTGTAAACGCCGCTTTTTCACTTGAATTTGCCTTGTGCCGAGCTCGATGTAGTGGATTTATACAACCTGCCGGGCTTTTAATGGTAAGGAAATATATATGTTAATTTCAGATGAAAATGGATATATAAAAAACATTAAGGTAAACAATGAGACTAGACCGGCTATTGAGCATGGTCTCATAGGGCGGGTAAACTCAATTGTTCTTCATCGTACGGGTTCAGGCACTGCTACATCAGTGCTTAATGCATGGAAAACAAAAAAAGAAGGAACACACTTCCTAATTTCTGAAACAGGAAAAATCTACCAAACTGCCAGCTTAAAAAAACAATGTTGGCATGTTGGAAAGCTCTATGCTAGATGCCGAACCACCTCTTCTTGTACAGAGGAGGATGCGAAAGCAATTGAATCAATTCTTCATAAAAAAAATACTAGCTGGGGGAAAAGATTTAGATTGGTTACTCGCCATGAGCTAAAAAAAGATTATCCAGCACGCTTTCCTCATAACAAGGACTCTTTGGGCGTTGAAATAGTTGGGGTCGTTTCTAATGAAAGAGAGGTGTATGAAATACCCAATAAATTACAACTTGGCTCATTGTTTTGGTTGCTAGATGAGATTATTTTAACATATGGCCTAACATTAAAAGATATTTTTTCTCATGGGAAAATAGCTCATAAAGATAAGAAAAAATCTGAGGGAGCATCGGCACTAAAAGCTTACAGAATTAGTAAGGCCGTATGACATGAGGTTACATCACACACTTATTTTTTCAGTTTTTTGTCTAATTTCTTGTTCATCTAGCGTTATAACAAATAAGAACCATGTGGGTTTGTTGTTCTCTGAATTTAATTCCGACTCGGTCTTGACAGATGAGAATGGCTATGGATGCGGCGAGATCAGATTAACTGATTTTTCTTATTTACTAAGAAATAGCAAGATCGTTACGGAAACTGATATTCACGATTACTATTCGACCGTTGGCTGTTCCATAACTGGTAGCGTGCTTAAACGAGGTGAGCGCGTTGAGTTCGTTTTTGATTATGGAGGAATATTTTATTTTAGTGATGGTGTAATAATGGCTTGTGGCAAATCATGCTGCCATGATAGCTATGAGTATTGCTCGTGGGATATAAAAACTTTAAGTCCTGATAAACCAAGCTTAACAAAGTGATGCAGTCGGACTTTGACAAATAGTCAGCCTTTGTGTAAAAGACGCACAAAAGGTGAAAACTTACCAAGGCCATTGATCAGGGCGTTAACAAGCAAAACGAAGATTTACCGTATGTCTGAATTTAATTTGTACCAAACCACTGCGCGCCAGCGCCAAAGAGCGATGATCGATCGTTTGGCCCGCTGGAGCGTTAAGCTGGGTGGGATGAGCGTTATACTCTCGATTGTTCTTATCTTTGCATTTTTGTTTTCTGTAGTGCTTCCTATATTCGTTCCTGCGTCGGTTGATCGTACGGCTGAGTTCTCTCAACCTGCTTTGGCCATCAGTGAAACTCGGTACTTGGGTTTGTCTGAAAACGGTGAAATTGGCTTTCGCTTTTCACAAAGCGAGGCGCTGCAGTTTTTTTCTACTCATGATGGCAGTTTGGTTAAGCAGTTCGAGTTACCTTCTGATGGGGCGCTAAAGCAGGTAATTCCCGTTGATAAAGAAGGCCGCATTTTTGCTCTATTGGATGATGATAATTACTTGCTGCTAGTGGATATTGGCTACTTGGTGAGCTTTGAGACCGGCGAGCGGGTGTTGATTCCCATGGTTTCGTTTCCCTATGGCGACGAGCCCATTGAGCTGGAGCTTTTAGGTGATACACGGTTTTTGAATGTAGAGCGTGACGAAGAGGGGGTCGCGCTGGTTTACATGAATGATTCCAATGAACTGGAAATGCAATACTACCCAGCTGAGGAGGGCGATGAGCTGAGTGATTTTGATGAGGATTTTCAGATCAACATACCATTTTCGGTTGAGAGGCTTTTAGTCAGTGACGAGGCTGAAATGGTGACGGTTTTGAGTAAAAAAGGCGAGCTGCTGGTGATCGATATTCGGGATAAAAGCGAGCCCGAAGTGCTGGTGAAACAAACTTTGTTGGTGGCGCCGGTTTTAGTTCAAGAGGCCGAGCTATTGGT
>JAHRVS010000337.1 GCA_019090565.1 Gammaproteobacteria bacterium | reverse complement strand
TCTTCAAAACTCCCAAGTTTAAAATAGAGGAGAAAGCTCACTATCGGGACAAATAATACGCTAACAATAACAATGAAACGCTTAGAGTCCGTCCCTAAGCGAGCTTCACTATGCTGCACAGAGTCATCACTCGCTTCGTTGAAGGAGATATCAGTCATTAATCCCCTTTCCAGCTCCTCGATGGCTAGACTAAATTGTTGTGCATCAATCAAACCTCTCTCATTTTCTGCATCGAGTTCTTTGCGCCTTTCATTAAAAAGTTTCACATTAATGCTAGCACGATCGATATGCTCAGAGGTCTGGCGCCGCAAGGGAAGAATAATCAAAATACTAGCCAGCAGACACATCGCACTAGCTACAAAAATAAATGGGCTCATACAGCGAGAACTCTATAGATAATCATGGGAATTTAATCTTCAGGCGTAGTTGTTTTTTCAGAGTGGCGAGATAGCATTTTCTCCAACCTCTCTCGATCCAACTCAGCATCACTTTCTGGTGCGATATTTACACGATAAGTGCGCCAAATCAAAAATAGGCCGACAAGAAAAAACAAGGCAAAGGGGCCAAACCATAACAACCATGTTGCAGGTCTAAGTGGTGGGCGATAAGTAACAAAGTCACCATATCGATCAACCAAGTAGCTTACGATCTCGGCATCGGATTTCCCATCGTTAACCAACTTATAAACACGCGCCTTTAAATCTTTGGCAATCTCTGCGCTGGAGTCAGCCAGGTTCTGGTTTTGACACTTTGGACAACGTAACTCTGCAATCAATGATTGGTAGCGCTGTTTACTTTCTTCCTTCTCAAACTCATATATTTCCATTGATGCCCGAGCACTGAGAGACACCATGAAAAAAATAAAAGCCATGCAACTTATTCTTGCCATCACTGAATAGCCTCCATTGCAGGGCTGTGGATCTGAGCCTTTTGATATAGAGGCAACAATATAGATCGCCAGTTTTCAAGGGTCACAATACCCACATGGCGATAAACAATTGTCCCATCGGCACCTACTATATAGGTCTCTGGTGCGCCATAGACACCCAAATCTAGGCCTAGGTCGCCACTTAAATCTTGAATCACTTTTTTATATGGGTTGCCGAGCCGTTCCAAGTACCTGCGCGCTTCAACAGGGTCGTCTTTATAGTTGAGGCCATAGATCACGACACCTTCTTCAGCGAGCTGATTTAACACCGGGTGTTCAACGCGACACGAAGGACACCAGGTCGCCCACACGTTCACTAATGAGGCCTCCCCCATCATTGATTGATCACTAATTATCTCTTCGCTATAAAGTGAGGATAATGAGAACTCTGGAAGCATCTGCCCGAGTCGGGCCGAAGGCAGAAGACGAGGGTCTTTTTCTAAACTTGAATACAACAAGACTGCCAGTGCAAAAAAAATCAGCAAGGGCAACATATACAAAAATGTTTTATTGTCGGACATCAGCGAACAGGGCTCCGAATGTAACTGGGTTAATATCTAACTAAGGGTTAATTAAGCGTTCATTGCTCAATGGTAGCCTGCTTTGCCCGGCGTCAAGTCGATAGCGCTTTAATCGATAACGTCGATCCGCAACCACAAAAAATCCACCCAAGGCAGAAATAAGAGCCCCCAACCAAATCCATCGTACAAAGGGCTTATAACTTACTCTTACCGCCCATGAGCCGTCATCAAACGACTCCCCTAATGCGACATAAAGATCCCTAGCAAGATTCCACTCAATAGCGGCTTCGGTCATCATGTTTTTTTGTACGGCATAAACACGCTTTTCTGGTGACAGGCTTAATAAAAAACCCTCATCCTTGTAGACATCAATCTGCCCAATTGCAGCAGAGTAATTAACTTTTTCGTGCATTTTCACACCTTGAAATTCAAAGCGGTAGTTCTCAATATGAATGCTTTCTCCTTGACTAAGTCGGCTATCAATTTCGTTGGTATAAAAGCTTGTATAAGTAACGCCCAATACAATAAATGCGATTCCCACATGGCCTAAAATCATTCCTTTGTAACTATTAGGCAGCGCTACCAAAGCGCCTAATAAACTAGCCTTACTACGGGTTCGGTGAATGATATCTTTCCCTGTTGCTATAAATAGCCACACGCAAAAAGTCGTGGCCAAGACAACCTTCCAATTTAGGCCACCACTGTAAAACCATGGCAGTGCAAACCCTAACAATAGAGATAGGGCTGCCGTGCCCCCCATAGAGCTGGCGAACTCCCTCCATGATTGCTTTTTCCATTTCACAAAAGGCGCACTACCCATTAACAGCAAGGCAGCAAATGCCAAAGGCATGAAGATAAGATTAAAATAAGGCGGGCCCACTGAGAGTTTTCCCTGACCAAATGCTTCGGAAATCAAAGGAAATAGTGTTCCCAATAGCACCGCGAAAGTAGCCACAACCAATAACAGGTTGCCAAACATAATTAACGTTTCACGAGAAAAAGTGGTGTAACGCCCTTCTGCTTTAAACAGGTGAGAGCGCATCGCAAATAACGTCAGCGACCCACCCACCACTATCCCTAAAAAGATCAAAATAAACAAGCCGCGCTCAGGATCGCTGGCAAAGGCATGCACTGACGTTAGAACTCCCGAGCGCACAAGGAATGTCCCCAACAAGCTAAGAGAAAAAGTAATGATCGCAAGCATTACTGTCCAAGACTTAAACACTTTGCGCTTTTCTGTCACCGAAAGCGCGTGAAGAAGCGCAGTACCCGACAGCCAGGGCATTAACGACGCGTTTTCAACCGGATCCCAAAACCACCAACCGCCCCAGCCAAGTTCGTAATACGCCCACCAACTGCCCAGCGCGATACCGATTGTTAAAAAGCACCATGCTATTAATGTCCAAGGGCGCGACCAACGCGCCCAAGCGCTATCTAACTGGCCATTGAGAAGCCCTGCAATCGCAAATGCAAAAACAACCGAAAAACCCACGTATCCCATGTATAACGTAGGGGGATGAATGATGAGGCCGAAGTCCTGAAGCAGCGGATTCAAATCATTGCCATCGAACGGAAAGTCAGGAAGAAGCCGATCAAATGGATTCGACGTAAACAGTACAAAGGATAAAAATCCGATAGATATCCACCCCATTACACCCAAGGTTCTTGCAACGGTTTCTTGAGGTAAGCCACCAGAAAACAGTGCCACTGCGCCAGTCCAGCCCGACAGCATGAAAACCCAAAGCAGTAATGAACCTTCATGCCCGCCCCATACCGCAGAAATTTTAAACCAGACCGGCAGATGACTATTTGAATGGGCCGCGACATAAGCGACCGTAAAGTCATTACGTACGAACAACAACACCAATGCGACAAACGCCGCTGTAACGAACAGCATCTGTACGAGTGCAGCGGGCCTCGCGACTTGCATCAAGCTATTGTCCGATCGATGGGCACCTATCATAGGGAGGGTCGCCAGTAGACAGGCGACAGAAAGAGCAACAATTAAGGAAAATTGACCAAGTTCAGCTAGCACGAATACCTCTTTAACATCTAAATAATGGCAAAACGCCGAATAAAGTCACAAACAGGTGGGCATCACACCCAAGAAGAGCATAGACATAGGAAACTATTAGAGGTTCCCTTACTAACTAGAGTAACAACCCGCGTACAAATTCACGGGCCTCTCTGTGAGTCAAAGCTATCACCCCGTGGCCACTACCGCCTTCATTGGCGCCATTTGCTGGGTTCCCTGCAACACCTTCCCGTGGATCTGCCTCATTATAACGTGCTACCGTAAAGGAGTCCTTTTAGCGCCTATAAAAACACTAATTTTTATAGGCGCTAAAAGTCCCGTGGGTCACGGCCGCAGTGTATAGGGCATACACAAGAATTCGAGTGCTTGGTTATCGAATAATAAGGGCACTCTTCAGGTGCCCTTAATTCGCCGGCTTTGTACAGCTCTTCGGCATGTACACCCTGCCTAATGAAGCGCCTATTATACAGGCTCATCAACGCAGCAATCACTGTCAGCGAAGTCACTACATAGCTAGGCTGAGGTATAAAAACCACGTCTAGATGCCGTTAATGCCTCCGCATACACCCTAATAAATAACAATTTCGCTCGATTATTATAAGATTGCAGGCTAATATCGTCGTCTTGATTTGGGGTGTTTATTAGAAATAGAACATTTTATGGACGCAGCACGCCCCTGTTATTAATCATTGCACGCAATGTTAATGTTATAGAAGAAGCATAATCAATGACCGATACTGTGATATATACCAGAGACCAGCTCATCCAATGCGGACACGGCGAACTAGTCGGCCCTCACGGCAACGTACTTCCTCGGCTTCCACTGCCAGACATGCTAATGATGGATCGCATTACGACCATGACCAATGGCGGTGGCGATTTTGACAAAGGCGAAATCATTGCCGAGCTTGACATTGACCCAAAACTGTGGTTCTTTCAAGTTCACTTTGAGACAGATCCCGTCATGCCTGGCTGCCTAGGGCTTGATGCGCTATGGCAGCTTATAGGACTTTATCTAGGGTGGAGAGGCAACCCTGGTAAAGGCAGAGCTCTCGGCTGTGGCGAAGTAAAATTTACTGGCCAGGTGCTGCCCACCGCTAAAAAAGTGGTTTACCACATACACATGAAAAGACTGATTGAGCGAAAGCTCGTTATGGGAATTGGTGATGCCACGATGTGTGTAGATGGCAAAGAAATATACACAGCAAAAGACCTGAAAGTTGGATTATTCACTTCCACAGATGATTTTTAAAGGCAAAGCAATATGAAACGTGCGGTAATTACAGGTATAGGAATTGTTTCTTGCATAGGAAACAACAAAGAAGAAGTTCTTGAGTCGTTAAAAGAAGGCCGTTCAGGCATCTCCTTTCAAGAGCAGCAAAAAGAAATGGGTTTTCGCAGCCATGTCGCAGGCGCTGTTGATATAGATGTTGATGCATTGATAGACCGAAAGGTTAAGCGCTTCATGGGTAATGCGGCGTGTTATGCCTACATTTCTATGGATCAAGCCATAAAAGATGCTGGCCTAAGCGATGAACAGGTCTCTAATCCTCGTACCGGCATTATCGCATCATCTGGCGGCCCCTCAAGTGAAAACATTGTTGATTGCGCCGACATTATGCGAGCAAAAGGAATCAAACGTGTTGGCCCATATCGTGTGCCTCGCACTATGGGCAGCTCTGTTTCAGCTTGCTTGGCAGTCCCCTTTAAAATAAAGGGTGTTAACTACTCTATTACTTCTGCTTGCGCAACAAGCGCCCACTGCATTGGTAGCGCGCTTGAACAAATTCAGCTTGGCAAACAGGATGTCATCTTTGCCGGCGGAGGCGAGGAGCTTCACTGGACACTTTCAGGGCTTTTTGATGCCATGGGAGCGCTTTCTAGCAAATACAACGATGCCCCCACAACTGCATCCAGGCCCTATGATGCAACTCGCGATGGATTCGTGATTGCAGCTGGCGGCGCAATGGTCGTTGTAGAAGAACTCGAGCACGCCCTTGCCAGAGGAGCAAAGATCTACGCCGAAATCACTGGCTACGGCGCTACATCCGATGGCTACGACATGGTTGCCCCTTCCGGCGAAGGCGCAGAACGCTGCATGAAGCTTGCCCTTGAAACAACTGATGGCAAAATTGATTACATCAACACCCACGGCACGAGCACGCCCGTTGGCGATACAGCTGAACTGGGCGCCATCCGAAATGTGTTTGGTGATAACCTGCCCGCCATTGCATCAACGAAGTCTCTTACCGGTCATTCTCTAGGGGCAACCGGCGCGCAAGAAGCCATCTACAGCATGCTCATGATGGAAAATGACTTCATTAGCGCCAATGCAAACACCACGGAAATTGATCCGGAAGCCGAGGGGATGCCGATCGTAACGCAACGCAAAGACAACGTGAAACTCAACCAAGTCCTCTCAAACAGTTTCGGCTTTGGTGGCACCAATGCTTGCTTGGTATTTAAGAAATACGACGCTTAAACCGACATGGCTTAAACGTTAATTTAAAAAGGGCTGCTATTGCAGCCCTTTTTATTACGGTGACACACTGGGCAAACTAAAAATAAGCCCTGCACAATCTTCCCCACACACCATTAGAACTTATGCTGAATACCACTGCCAATAACTAACTCTTCTGCTGATTCAACGTCTGCAGACGTATTAGTGAGAAAAGCGAACAATTTCGTTTTCTTAGCCAGCTTGTGATCGATACCAAGGGAAACTTGAGACAGACCCGCTACCTTCATGTCTGAAACACCGTATTGAAATTTCAGTGTCTCTTTACCGAGTTTATACGATGCACTAACGATGATTCCGTCCTCGCTGTCACCACCATCCGAAAGCTCGCTAGTCTGATAAAGCAGACCAATCCTGGCATCCTGAACTTTCACCACGCCCGTTAGGCGAATAGTATTCAACCCTTTAACACTATCGTCTAGAGCAAATGCTCCGTAAAAGTTGTCTGATTTATAAATAAGCGAAGTGGAAATATAGTTGCCAATATCATTGTCTGCTTCATTGACACCGTCTTCTCGATCTTCACCTGGCACCATAGCAACATTTACTGTAAACGCATCCATGATTTTTGGCGAGCTGTATTGCAAAAGATTATTGAGCCGATTTTCGCCCTGAACAACATGCTTGATGTCGGCATTAAGGTCCCCAAAGATATCGACTTTTCCTTGTGACTTTTTCAGGGGCGTATCATAAGTACCCGCGATAACCGTACCGAACTCACTTGCTATACCAATAAATGTATTCCTCGCCTTGAGGATGTTATCACCGTCACTGTCTTTGTCAGCAAAATCAACCTCCCACTCCAGTTGATAAATGGCTATTAGGTCATTATCAAGTGATTTTTTACCTCTTATTCCGACTCGTGATGCGTTACTTTTAAGAATAAAGGTACTCCCATCTTGGTCTCCCCCGTATTTATAGCTTTCATATTGATAACTGACATGTGCGCGGCCATACATTTTTGCATCACCGGCCAATACAAAACCTGAACTTAAAAGCGCTGCTCCGGCACCCGCGGTCAAAAGCATTTTCTTCATCTATAATCCCCTGTGAAATCGACTAGTAACCCTGAATCGTGTTACGTATAGCATTATCAATTACCTTTGTTACACTTATTTGACGAAAGCAAGCTCCCGAAAAAAACAAAACCACGAGTTATGTTACAGTGTATAAGGCAATCGTAGGAATTCAAGAAAGAAAGCACCCTACCTCCTGCCCTCAATTCGTTTTATGCGCGGCACCATTGTCTATATAAAAATGGTGGCCTTACATATTTCCTCGCTTTGAAAGGGCTTACAAAAGGAGTGACTTAAAACTGTTTTAAAGTAGGTGCCTCCTCCCCCCCCTGTCATATTTATACTGGAGTTATTTTGACTAAATTCTGGAGTAAAGCTGTCCACCGTCTGCACCCCTACGTTCCAGGTGAGCAACCTCAGGACCAGCTTTATATCAAGCTCAATACCAATGAAAACCCCTACCCCCCAGCGCCTTCGGTGATTTCCGCGTTAAAAAGTGTGGCCAATGAAAAGCTTCGACTATACCCAGACCCCAACTGCTCTGAACTAAAAAATGCGATTTCCCATTATTATAACCTCAGCGATCAATCTGTCTTTGTTGGCAATGGCTCAGACGAAGTTTTGGCTTTTGCATTCCAAGCTTTTTTTGATTCCGATAAAAAATTACGCTTCCCCGATATCAGCTACAGTTTTTATCCCGCTTACTGCTCTCTTTATGGCATTCCCTTTGAGCGAGTTCCCCTGAATAACAACCTTGAAGTGAACCCAGCAGACTATACAGATACCGGGTCTGGAGTCATCATTCCTAACCCAAATGCGCCTACCGGCGTAGCGCTTTCACTCAATCAAGTTCAAGTATTGCTCGAAACAAACAAAGAAGCCGTCGTGATTATTGACGAAGCCTATGTCGACTTCGGCGCTCAATCTGCCATTTCACTTATTGATAAGTACCCCAATCTTCTCGTCACCCAAACATTTTCAAAATCTCGCTCCCTCGCTGGGCTTCGGTGTGGATTTGCAATCGGCCACCCAAATTTGATTGAAGCACTAGAGCGCGTTAAAAACTCCTTTAACTCATACCCGCTGGATAGTTTTGCGATTAAAGGCGCGAAAGCAGCCATCGAAGACAGTAACTATTTCGAAGAGACCTGCGCAAAAGTCATTTCAACTCGAAATAAAGTGTGTAAATACCTGGAAAAGGAAGGATTTCAGGTTCTGAATTCATCATCTAATTTCCTTTTTGTCACACATGCAACGTTTCCCGCAGTATCGCTGTATGAGGAATTAAAAGCGCAAGGAGTTTTAGTCCGCTACTTCGACAAACCAAGAATTGATAATTATTTGCGGATTTCAATCGGTACCGATAAAGAAATGAACCAATTTTTAGATGTAATAACTTCAATTCTAAAAAATGAAGTACCGCAAAAATCCAAATAACCCCTACCTAAATAGGTTGCTGGACAGCAGAGATGGTTCCTGATGGCTCAAGCTTCTGGTTTAACAACAGGTAGGGCAAGCCCAGATTTGCAATCCAATCGGGGCCATCCTCTTCTCGAAGCATGGTTATAGTCGATGCCGTACCAGCCACCAGGCAACTGTCAGCGCATACCGTTACACTTGCCATACTCTGAACGGGATAGCCCGTTTTAGGGTTAAGAATATGACAGTAACGCGTTTTCTCATGGATAAAGAAACGCTCATAGTCGCCACTCGTTGCAATGGCACCGGCATTCATTGCCACAAGGGCATAGGCAGATTCAGGTGCCCGCGGGTGCCGAATCCCGATTTCCCACGGGCTTTCATCCGGCTTAGGGCCAAGAATGACGATGTCGCCAGCTAGGTTTAATACGCCGCTGAGCACGCCCATCTGCCTGCACACCCCCGCCGCACAATCTGCCGCGTATTCTTTTACATAGCCACCAAAATCTAGCTCCATCTCTTTTTTTTGGAAAGATAGCTCTGAACCTGCCCACGAAACGTGGTGCCAGCCTACTCGCTCAAGCAAGGCTTTTATCGATTGTTCCGCAGGCGGAGAGGTTAGCGTTTTAAAATCCCATATCTCTCGCAATACGCCAGAGGTTATGTCAAAAAGTCCATCGCTTTGCTGATGAGCCACATTCGCATAATTGAGCAATGAGGCAGTCTCGGTATCGACAGATATTTTTCCGCCCTCTTTTGCAGTATGGTTAATGGCAGTGGCGATGCTGTCATCACGATACCGAGAGTATTTTTTTTCAAGGCGAAAGACTTCGTCTTCGATGCCCTTGCAGGCCTCTACGAGCAAGGATTGCGTTGCACCATAAAGCTTAACGTCAACGGGCCCGCCCATTGCTTTAAATGTGTGTTGCTTAAACTTCATCGATTAACGGCGAAGTTTTCAATTTCCACATCGCAACCTGTACTCCGCGGGACACTGTAGAGGTAATAACGTTGATTGGCGCTTAGCATTATCTGAACCCCCGTATGCAGCGGCACGAGATGACCCTCTCGCAACCAATAACAAGTAGCTTCTATCTCATGCATCCCGGGTAGCAACTCAATACTTCGAGTGAAACGCCGAATCTTTTTGCCGTCTATTTTTCGAAAGACCACCGATGCCTCATTAACAGAAAGCCAAGAATTCGTAGTTTTAAGCTGAGCGGTATTTTCCTTAGGTTGTTCAGGCCCATCATAATGCTGCACCTGAACACAGCCCGCAGAGAAACCCAAGCCTAGTGCCATTAAAATATTTCGCGTGTATAAAAGTGATTGATGCAAACGGTTATTCTCTCTGTTAGTGATAACAGACCCACAGCAGGTCGTTAAAATTTTCGGGGTAGGGATAAAAATAAAACAAAGCTGCGCTTATCCCTGTCAACGGACAGAGCCTGAACAGTAAACATTAAGCCCTTTTTGTTTGATTTTGACAGCCAATTAGACTGTTAGTTGGTCATTATTGAGGATAACCCAGCTCGCAATAAAGCCAAGACCTCCTTCTTACCCCTCAGCCCATATTGTAGTGTAATATCCTTCCAGTCTTTCTTAAGCAACACCTTGCTCACCAGTACTTGCTGCTGGATGTCGTCTAGGCCTTGCATTGCAGTCATAGCCTTTTCACTGTGTACCAAGTAGCGCCATATCGGCACGCTCGCACCTTCGTAAGCCTGATACCCTAAAACAAAACGGTCAAGCGCTTGAGTATCATCATCAGTAAGCGCGTGACTTTCACGTTTATTATCGTTTATTAATAACTCAATTAGCAGTTTCACAGTGACTTCGGAGAAGTACTCACTGACCTGAAGAGGAAAATCCCTATGGAATTTTCCATTGGCCGAAGCAATGAGGGAAGCTCCCTCCTCATTCACCCCCAGCCCCACCATAAGAGCATGCTCACCACTGGATGCCTCCCGTTTAAACCCAAGCCGAAAAGGATAAAAGCCGCATTCTCTCCAGAATTTATTCAAGCCCAGTGTGGCACCAAAACTTGATGAGATAAAATCAAAATCATCTCTAATTACGCCGATAATGCTCGTAATTAATCGCTTACCTAAACCTTGCTGTTGCACTTCAGGGTGCACCGCCACCCGCACAATTCGCGCCGAACGCAGCTGAGCGGCTTGCAGCAACCCAAACTGACTCATTAGAGATTGCACAACCAAGTGGCCTTTTAGGCGGCACTGCCCTTGTCGAATACTTTCTGTCTGCTTATCGGACAACCCTCCTTCTTCAACAAGCCAGCTTGCTGCAATAATGTGCCCCCTGTTAATCAGCGCGAACAAGCGTACGCCGGGTGTATCCAGCATCGTTCTCAAATCATTCGGGCTAGTTCGATAATGAGCGAGCACCATTAGGCCAAACAGCTCTTTCAATTGCTGCCTGTCTTTTGCTAAAGAATCTAGGTCCAACTCGATAAATTGCAAGTCATCTGCATCACACTGCAAAGCAATTTCTGCAGAGCATGTTTCTGCATTAAGCAGGAGGGAGTCAAAAACAAATGCCTCGAGAGGGTCCCCCGATGACCAGCGGATGGGCGTATGCATATGAAGACCACGCCATTGAGGCGTTAGGCGGTTCAACATGGATTTAAAGCGAATCTCAAAGCCTCGCCCTGTTCCCTCGTACCCATGAATAGTGCTAGAAAAAACAATTCTGGAGTGACGCTGTAAAAGGCGGTAAAGAACCGGCGCCGGCAGTGCGGCAGCCTCATCAACCAAGAGTAAATCAACGCAGCGGGCATCTGATGCGAGTACATCAGGGGCAACGTAGGTGAGCTCACCGCCCTCCACGAAAAGTGCGTGTTTTTCTTTTATCAGCTTTTTTTCGGAATCGGACAAGCCTTTTTCTGCATGAAGGAAGGCTGTTTCAACAGCACTCCACCGCGGGCCGGTAATAATAATGCGCCGAGGCCTTTCTAGTAAGAGCTGCGCAGCGGCAATACCCAGGGCGGAAGTTTTACCGCGCCCCCGGTCTGCAGTGAGTACCAAGGGCCTTTTTCTATGTCCGTTTGCAACTTTGATAACCGCACTTACGGCAATGCTTTGGTCCTCGGTTTCAGTAATCGTTTTCTCGACAAGCTCGCGCTGACTACCCGCAAATTTAATTGGGGCGTAAGTATTTGGTGCAGTGCTTTGCTCGTAGACCGTAAAGGCATCGGTGCGCACAAGCGTTTCTGAGAAATAGGCCGAAAAACGCTGCGAATGCAGCGGTTCATTTTCTAACGCGCCATCTATACCGGAAGAAAAGCAATCCGGCTGGCATAAAGCCTGTGTTAATAAAACAAAAATACCGCCGGCTGGAACTGTACCGCTTATGGCGCCCATACAGTCTGGGTTATAGCCTTGAAGCGTGTCATAAATCAGAAGTGGAATATCTTTGCCCAGTAACTCTAGGTATCGGTGGAGCGGGACACCTGAAGCACCGGCGGGTATATCAGCACTGACCCAGAAGGCCTCTTGTGAAAATGCTTGTGGTAGTACTTGCTTTAGAGTCGCCCTCACCCAAGCCTGATCGCCAGAAATACGACAAGGATATCGAAAACGATTAAGGGATGAATTCAATAGGAGGCAGCCATTTCCGAATGATTGCACATACGCTATCACTAAAGGATGGTGCAAACAATAGTTGCCGGTATTAGCGCATTAATTGGGGCGCGGGGCCAAGCAGCGAAGTATCACGAAGGTACGTAAAGAGACGTTATAAACCCTTGGTAAATATTGCTCAATTTTTGGAGTACGAAGGAGCGTGTCACGCGACAGGATTAAAAAGCCACGCAGGTAAGCGAGGGGAAAACCGGTGAGCTGTTAAATACCTTTTTACAGCCCTTGCAAATAGACACCAGCAACATAAAAAACCCCTTCGGCACTGAGCTCGTTTTTAAAGGGCTCAGCATATTGCCCCCTACATAGGCGGCCTACGAGGCCACTAAATCTAGGGGTGTCATGTAGAAAGGTAAGCGCAAACGAACCAGAAGAAAACGATCAAACCAAGCTCTCTCCTAGCTCGATACTGCTTTTAACCGACGGCTAGTGCTCCCTGGTTGACCGGAACTCGATATCAGGCCAGCGTTCCTCCATCAACGACAGGTTTACGCGGCTTGGTGCCAAATAACTGAGGTGCCCTCCACCATCGATTGATAACTGGTCACTCGCTTTCTTCTCAAACTCCTGCAATTTTACAGGGTCATCACAATAAACCCACCTGGCCGTCGAAATACTAATGGACTCGTAGTAACAGTCGACTTTGTATTCTTCTTTTAGTCGGTAGGCCACCACATCAAACTGCAGCACCCCCACTACGCCAACAATCAGCTCATTGTTGCGCTTTGGCATAAATAACTGCGTGGCACCTTCTTCTGAAAGTTGTTTAAGTCCTTTCTGTAACTGCTTGCTTTTAAGGGGGTCTCTTAATCGAACCAACTTAAATAGTTCCGGGGCAAAGTGCGGTATACCTGTAAAGTGCAGTGGTTCCCCAGCGGTAAAGGTGTCGCCAATTTGTATCGTGCCGTGATTATGCAAACCAATTATATCGCCCGGCCACGCTTCCTCTAGTTGCTCCCGCTCGCCAGCTATAAAGGTCAGCGCATCATTAATTTTGACATCCTTGGCAATGCGCACATGCCGCATTTTCATGTTCTTTTGATATTTGCCAGAACATACTCGCATAAAAGCAATGCGATCCCTGTGTTTAGGGTCCATATTGGCTTGTATTTTAAAAATAAAACCAGAAAATTTTTCTTCTTCTGGCTTCACTTCGCGTTCTTCGGATACACGGCTTTGCGGTGCCGGCGCCCATTCGGACAACCCATCTAGCATATGGTCGACCCCGAAATTGCCTAGCGCTGTACCGAAAAATACAGGTGTCACCTCACCTCGCAGAAAGGCATCAAGGTCAAACTCATGGCTTGCGCCTTGCACCAACTCGATTTCATCTCGGTAATCATCCGCATCGTCACCCAACTCTTGGCTAAATTCAGCGCTACTCAAACCCTCTATGATGCGCGCCTCTGCCACGGTATGACCTTGGCCTGATGTGTACAAGTAAACTTTATCTTCAAGTAGGTTATAGACCCCTTTGAATTGTTTACCCATACCAATAGGCCAAGTAATGGGGGCACATTTGATCTTGAGAATATTTTCAACTTCATCCAACAAATCAACCGGGTCTCGAATATCCCGGTCCATCTTGTTCATGAATGTCAAAATGGGTGTGTCTCGTAATCGACACACCTCCATTAACTTGATGGTGCGGGGCTCAACACCCTTTCCCGCATCGATGACCATCAACGCGGAATCAACGGCCGTTAAAGTGCGATAAGTATCCTCTGAGAAGTCTTCGTGCCCCGGCGTGTCGAGTAAATTTACCGTGCAGTCTTTGTAGGGGAACTGCATAACAGACGTTGTTACAGAAATGCCCCGTTCTTTTTCCATTTCCATCCAATCAGACGTAGCATGACGATCAGATTTTCGGCTTTTTACCGTGCCAGCCTGCTGAATGACTTTACCAAACAAAAGAACTTTTTCTGTAATCGTAGTTTTACCGGCATCTGGGTGAGAGATGATAGCGAACGTTCTTCGCTTGTTGATTTTATTGATAAAATCGGCACTTGCCATCTGTTCTAAATCCCATTTTGTACAAAAAAATAAAGTTAACTCAAAGCCCTGATTTCCAAGTCTCTGCCAATGCCTATAGCCAGCAAAACCTCTTACCAAAGCGATGAAAATGAAAAGCGTGATTCTAACAAAATCTCCACGCGTTATGATTTAATTTGCAAGCACAGCTTCCAGTTTCTCAAAAGCTTGCCTGTGTTTATCGTCTGACATTTTAGTCAGGTTGATTTGCTTCCATTTAACAGCTGGAAGCTCACTAACACCTTCCAAGCCCAGTAGCGCCCATTCTGGCTTGCGATTTTCAAACGATAAAAGAAACTGTCTTTCATCATCTGTCAGCCCTTGATGAATAAGGGCAACCAAGCGTTCTCTTACCGAAACCAGCTCTTTTAGCGATACATATTCTTTAGCCATATTGGCAAATTCACCGTCATAGATGGCCGTAATATCCTTAAAATGAGGCCTTAGTAATTCGGCCACTGGCCGATTGTGGCTTGATAAGTAAACCAGCAAAGCCTTGCGCAAATCATCACTCAAGCCTTCGCTTTCCAGCAGCCACTTCACATCAAACAAATCTCTTGGGTGCTGGCGATCCAACGCAGCACAGATTTTACCAGCGTAAAGATCCGCTAAAGCGACTACAGCTATTTCAGCGTAACCAAATTCATCCTCTACCGCATCCCTTACTCCCATCAGTACGGGATCGAAAACGGTTCCCCGTAACACAGGGGAAAGTTCAACCTTAATCTGCACGCCATTGCGTGACACAATAAGCCTAAGCGCATCACTTTTGGACTTATAGGCCTCAATGACCTCGATATCTCTAAAGGTCGCTCTAAGGTCTGCGCTTATGGAGTCTAATGCTTCGAGAATTTCCTGCAATGCCTCATCACGCCCATTCATGGGTAGATAGACAAGGTCTATATCCACGGATAGACGCGGAAAATCTCTAACAAACAAGTTAATGGCTGTTCCGCCTTTAAGCGCAAAGCAATCTTGTTTTGCAACAAAGGGCAATACCAGCATGAGTAATTGCACTTGCTTGTAATAAATACTGTTTCTATCCATTTTCTAGCACCATGTGCGATGGCACCGTGATCAAATATTCCTTATCCAGTTTCCCGCCTTTGGCCACAACACGCTTACCAGAGCCCAGGTCGTAACTACTCTCATCCAGCTTCTTAAACCATGGATAATTCTGGCGTCTGGCCAGCCAGAAAAACAAACGCTTGACCTTTACGCTCTTACAAACCTTTAAGAGTGCGTCCAGCTTTCTCGGTGACAAATTCACCATCCCTTGCATGAGTTCGTCTGCATGCTCAAAACTAACGCCATCTGGCACATTCAATAGCACCTCAAAGATCGCTTTTTCAGGGCATGAAAAATAAACAGGCGGTAAGTCCTGCTCCCAGTCATGCTGTTTTACAAACTTTTCATCTTGTAGCAGCTCCACTGGCCATAACAGCTTTGTGCTATGTCCTTCAAACTTAGTGTCAAGTGACAAGCGTGCAAGCCACCTTGGTAGCTTGTCTTGGGCATATAAATGAATATGTTGTGTACGGCCCAATGATAGATACTGTGACAACCCAGACAGTGCCAATGCGGACAAGCCCCCGACTAATACAGTCGGCGGTGTATCCTTGTTCTCAACCCCCATGCGCTGCATAGAAGCAACAACGCCCTCCCAGCTTATAGCGCGAGAGTATTGGCTATAAACACCAGCCGCAAGCAACAACAAGGTTTCTGTTTTTACGGCATTATCTAGCGCATGAGCACCTAAACCTTGCGCAGCAAGCCATTTTTTAGTGGCCAGCATGCCATAAGGCAAAAGTACTTTAAGTGACTGCCTATAAGTCTCTTTCACAACACTATCTTTTAACCCTTTGCTATCAACCAAGCTTAAAGCCTTTCAGACGTTTAATTTTTCATTGTTTTACGGCGAATAACGCCGTAAAACTCAACACATGCAAACTAACATAAGCGAGAACGGTTTGCAATTGTATTTTTATACGGCGATTTGCGCCGTATAAAAATACAATTGCAAACCTGCTGCGATTTAAAAGCATATTTATACCAGTATCGTAAGTACCGATACCGCTCAAAATTCTAACTTTATTGGCTCAGCTTGACGACAAAGGAGGCAAGTCAAGAGAGATATGACCGATAGATCACTGAGCCCCAAAGCACGCCGCAGCGACCCCCTCGCCAACGGCAAAGGCTTATCATCTGTTTTAGTGGTTCCAAAATATATGCACTTCGTAGCATCCGGTTTCGATGGCAAAAATATCGCCGCATAACTCCCCCCCCTAGTGTCAGGCTTGTTGTCACATATATCGAAAATCTTATTTCAGCGGTTCGCTACTTAGAGCTTAACCTAGCCCCCGCTTCCAACCACAGAAAGCCCTCAACCCCCCGCTTCTAATTAACTGGGCTTGTCCGGGTGGCAGGGAAATCAGAGATAACGTGAAGGCCCTTATTGATTGCGGACATGGTATAATTTAAACATGAAATAACATGCTGCCTCTTTCATAGGGCTATTTGATGGTGATAAATTAGAACCGACAATGGAAGAAGCCTCGCAGCACTCATGATTGAAATACGCGCGTTTTAACCCCCTTGAAAGAATTCCGAGGCAACATTAAAGGGGAGGTAACGGCTAATACCACCCTATATTCAGAAAAAGTCGCTTACTTGGCAAGGAAGTTAGTGAGGCCACTCTCACCTAGAAAATCATTGAAACTCACCGATCCAGGCATGATTTTGACGCCGCAAAGGCGAGATAGGTGTTACAAAATAATTTGAATTAAAACGATAGGCGCACGCGCTACTGCTATCAAAAGATCAAAAGATCAAAAGATCTAATGGGGTGCCATATAAGGCCTCCATCACAGGTTGAGTCAAGCTCGACATCCAAGCGGAACAAAGTCAAAGTAAGCGCACAAGTGCGCATTTTGAGCGCAGCGTTACTCGGTGTGGGCTTTTATGCAACGAATTGGCTCGTCGCCTCAGACGCATTCCGCGCGCCCTTCAAGAGCTACCACACTCAGGCTTTAGGCAGGGTTACCCCTTTCTGCCCCTGATACTTTCCACCACGATCCTTATAAGACGTTTCACACTCTTCATCTGATTCAAAGAAAAGCATCTGCGCCACGC
>JAHRVS010000336.1 GCA_019090565.1 Gammaproteobacteria bacterium | reverse complement strand
CCAACGCTTTTCAAACACAGTTTTTGATCAAAACGGTCAGCTCAAATACACGCTAAAATCACCGCATTTATTTCATTACGCGAGCAACGACTTTACCTTACTCAGTGCTCCGCAAATTAGCCTCTACGAAGAAAATAAAGCCCCCTGGGAGGTCAAAGCGCAAAAAGGCATTATAGATAAAGGTGATGCCATAACACTGGGTGGAAACGTAAACATTACCGGTAATAGTTCCGATGAAAAGAACCCTGTGACCGTAAGTACCAGCTCGTTGACTCTCTATACGAATGAAAAGCGCGCAGAGTCAAAAGAACGCGTCACCATATATTCCAAAGAAACGGCAATTAGCGGCACCGGCTTTAAAGCAGACATGGTAAACAGTACAATTCAACTATTAACCCAAGTAGAAGGTAGTCACTCAAAACCATGACTTTATTCTCACCCATCTTGACCCCAGTCTTCCTGCGCAAGAACCTTACAGCAGCAATAGCGGTAAGTGCGGTGCTGGTATTGCTGGCGAGCACCTCCTCGGCATCTGATGACGACCGTAGCCAGCCAATTCAAATTGGGTCATCTTCTGCATTTGTTGACTATAAGAAAGGCATCACAACCTACGAAGGAAGCGTCGAACTTAGCCAGGGCTCGCTACGCATAACAGCAGACAAAATTAATATCTATCGCGATAAAACAGGGTTTAAAAAACTCGTTGCAACAGGCTCTCCCGCTAGTTTTCAGCAGACACCCATACAAAACAAACCCCCTGTCATCGCCAAAGCCAAGCAAATTAACTACAACGTCCGAACAGAGGTGCTCACTCTAAAAGAGAGTGTATTTATCCAGCTCGAAGACAGCGCGCACCGAGGTGCCTTTTACGAATACAACCTCGTTACCCAGGTACTAAAAGCCTCCGGCGATATGGATAATCGTATCATTACCATCTTCCGCCCTCCTAATGCACCTCTGAAGCAGGAAGACTAAGCCTCGTCTATGTCAACACTAACAGCCTCCAAGCTTGCCAAATCCTACAAAGGACGACAAGTCGTCAAACAGGTGTCGATTACGGTTGAAAGCGGCCAGGTTATCGGCCTGCTCGGCCCTAATGGAGCGGGGAAAACCACCTGCTTTGATATGATTGTAGGGCTCATCCCCACTGATAGTGGCTGTATCACCATAGATGGCTATGATGTGACGCGCTACCCCATGCACAAAAGGGCTCACAAGGGAATCGGGTACCTACCCCAGCAAGCTTCTATTTTTAAAAAACTTTCTACTGAAAACAATATTCGAGCCATACTCGAAACACAAAAATCGCTTAGCAAAAAACAAAAGGCCTCCAAGCTAGAGCAATTGCTTGAGGACTTCCATATTACCCACATTCGAAAATCGCTAGGGATGAGCCTCTCTGGTGGTGAACGACGCCGTGTTGAGATTGCTCGTGCACTGGCAGCCGACCCCAAGTTTATTCTACTTGATGAGCCTTTTGCTGGGGTTGATCCGATATCAGTCAATGACATTAAGCAGATCATCTGCCAGTTAAGTAAGCGTGAAATTGGTGTCCTGATTACCGATCACGACGTGCGGGAAACCCTCGCCATCTGCGAAAAAGCATACATCGTCAATGCCGGCGAGATCATCGAAGAAGGTGACGCGCAAAAAATCCTTGCCAATCCATTGGTAAAAGAGGTCTACTTGGGTGAACAGTTCCAGCTATAATTAAAAGACAGCGCGGTGAATATCATAGACACAGATAATCAAACCCGTAGATAACGTAACCCTTTACTAAGTGTTTGCTCCTCGCACACATATAAAGCGGCATCTACCTTGCCCAGCCAATTGCAGAAGGTAAAGTGTTTAAAACTATATGAAGCTATCCCTCCAGCTTAGAAACAGTCAAAGCCTCACCATGACCCCGCAGTTGCAGCAGGCTATTAAACTTCTGCAGCTCTCCACGCTAGACCTACAACAAGAAATTCAAGAAGCCCTCGAAAGCAACCCGATGCTAGAGGTATCGGAAGACCAGGACGAAAACCCCAACACCCAAGATGCCGATCATCCTGCCGAGGCGCCTCAAGACAATGAATACCCTGATGCCAGCGAAGCCCAAAGTGCTGAAAGCACGCCTGTTGAGATGGAAAAAAATGACAACCTCCCTGATGACTTGCCCGTCGATACTGGCTGGGATGACGTCTATCAGAGTGCTCCGGCGGGCCCTGCCTCAGGTGGCGGCGACAATGACAACAACGAGAACCTTCTTGAGACACGAAATGCTGCTGGAGAAACGCTTTACGACCAACTTCTGTGGCAACTTGAGCTAACACCTTTCACTGACATTGATCGAACCATCGCAGTTTCTATCATTGAGGCTATTGATGAAAATGGCTACTTGGGCCTTGCTCTTGGAGAAATCGCGGAAACCGTCCAACTTAATAACCACGAATACGACCTGGAACTCGACGAGGTTGTCGCTGTTTTGCATCGAATCCAACAGTTTGAGCCCCCTGGTGTCGGTGCGCAAAATCTACAGGATTGTTTGT
>JAHRVS010000335.1 GCA_019090565.1 Gammaproteobacteria bacterium | reverse complement strand
GTAGCTCGTCCAGTTTGCCCGACTTCACCGACTTGTTCCCCTTGTTTAATGCGCTGGCCCAGTTGTACGTTGACTTGGCTCATATGGCAAAACATAGTGACTAGACCTTGGCCGTGGTCTATTAACACTGTTTTGCCATTAAAGAAATAATGGCCTGTGGCTTTTACAGTGCCCTCAGCGGGTGAGAGAATGGGGCTTCCCTTTGGTGCTGCAATATCGACGCCGCTATGCGGCGCGCGGGCTTGCTTGTTGAAAAAACGCTTCAGTCCAAAAGGACTGGAATAAGGGCCTTCGGCGGGTCTAATAAAGGAAGTGGTATCTGTGTTTTGGACTGTCCAAGATCGATAAACTTGGACCATTTCTTTTTTTTCTTTGATTATGCGCTGAAGATCTTTTTTGTTGGGGTTAACTTTGCGTTTGTTTTTTATCGTAATGTATTGCGCTTCGTACTCTTTTTCCAATACTTCAAAGCCAAGGGTAAACGATTTGCCTTTACTTGGTGCAATGTCAATTGTATGCCTGCCTGCGCGAGTGGTCAGTGGTAGGCCTAATACCGCAAGCCATGCTCCGTTCTGAGGGCGCACCATTAACTGGCGCTTATTAAAATAAGCGCGCGGGGCAATGGAATCGTTGATTTCGATATTAATGAGGACAACACCACCAGGTACGGGATCAGGTTTTGGTAGTGCCAGAGTGGTGTGCGAAATAAGATATAAAATGCAGGTGAATGAAATACGTAAAGTTAAGTCCATACTGTGGTTACCGAATTAATTTAATGCTGCCTACTTTGTTAATAGGGATGGCTCCCATCAAAGGCAAATCGATACCGATACTGCCCGCGACTTGGTAATTAACATCCTGAACACCACTTTTTACGATATTAAGAAGGTGGGATGTCGAGCGCAAAAGATTGAATTTGACAGTAATGTTAACCGTTTCAGAACCCCCTGCAGGAATATTAAAGGGTTCAAGTGTGTCACCCCTTGCAAACTCGTCACCGGCTAAATGAATCGCATAACTGAGTGATTTTACTGGTAAGGGAACCGGGTTGGGGTTTGTGATGGTCAAGCCAATGGCGAAGGTTTGGTTAATTAAGCCTGCTTTAACAAGCTTAAGTTCTTCTATGGAGACTTCGGGCTCTTTTAATACCCCCTTCAAAACTGTATTGCAGCCTTGAAGTAAAAGAGAGAGCAAGAGCATTGCAAGCAGGGGGCTTAGTCGTTGGGGAAGGGCGCGCATGCTTTGATTTCCTTATCTGGTTGAATGCCGCTGTCAGGGCTTGTGTCGGTGACGGTAGAGTAAATAACACCGTGGGCGACTTCGTTGCGAAGGGTATCGCCAATTTTAACGTCATCATAACGTCTGATGACATCTATTTTCTTTTTTCTGCTGGAGTGCTTGCTAGTAATGGAATAGCCACGTGATAGCGTTGCCAGCGGGCTAACGGTATCGAGCCGATGGCTGCTATGTTGAAGGCTTTGCTGCTTAAGGCGTAATGTTTGTTCAACGCCTCTCTCAAGGCGCTGATTTAATGACTGAATGTTTTCCGATAATTGGGCTAATTGTAGTTGAGGGGAGTTCAAGCGCAAGCTAGTCGTGCTGTTCTCCAGTGCCAACTTTCGGAGCGACAATTGGTGCTTCAAGGCTTTGGTTAAGCGTGTTTCGAGCATGTCTAAGCGCTGAGACTGTTCTTGCAGTGCTTGGCCAGGGTGCTTTAGGCGCTTCTGAAGGTGATTAAGGGTGCGTTGCCCCATGGTGACTTCTGCGCGCATCAGGCCGAACAGCTGTTGTTCGTAACCCGAAATAATTGTGCTTATTTCTTGTTGATCGGGGCTGAGTAGCTCAGCGGCGGCTGATGGCGTAGGGGCGCGGATATCTGCTACGAGGTCGGCGATGGTGAAATCTATTTCATGTCCTACCGCAGAGACGATAGGGATGTGGGAGGCGAACATCGCGCGGGCGACAACCTCTTCGTTAAAAGACCACAGGTCCTCGAGAGACCCGCCGCCGCGTCCGGCGATTATCACTTCGCAGTTTTGTAATTGGTTGGCTTTTTCGATAGCGCGAGAAATTTCCAACGCGGAGCCTTCTCCTTGCACCCTACAGGGGAATAGTATGATATTTGTAGCGGGAAAACGCCTTTTAAAAACCGCTAAAACATCTCGTATGGCGGCCCCTGTGGGAGAGGTAATAACGCCGACTGTTTGGGGGTGACGGGGGGTCGCCTGTTTGAACTCTGCACCAAAAAGGCCTTCGGAGTCGAGTTTTCTTTTCAGCTGCTCGTAGGCGCGGCGCAAGGCACCTTCACCAGACTCCTCCATAGAGTCGGCGATAATCTGGTAATCACCGCGGGGGGCGTAAAGGCTTACTCTGCAGCGCACCATCACTTGCATACCATTGCGAGGGGTGAAAGTGAGAAAACGGTTGTTCCCCTTAAACATGGCCGCACGAACCTGTGCATTGCTGTCTTTAAGGGTAAAGTAGAGGTGCCCTGAAGAAGGTTTGACCAGGTTGGATATTTCTCCCTCTACCCAAATAGCCGGGAATTCACCTTCAAGCATCTCTCGAACGCGCTGGTTCAGGCTGCCAATGGATAGAATGTTTCGTGTGCTTACGGCAATGCTCATGGGAACGTTAAGCTCTGTTTGGATGGACTGGGCTGAGTGACGCCGCTGAGTTTAGTGTATTTGTTACAAGTAGTTCGTGCGCTGCCTTCTTAACATCATAAGCATATTCCTATTTTTAGAAACGTCCTTTCGACAAGTATTGCTCTAACGCTGTTTTTTCATCGGTACTGAAAAAATACCCTAACTTAGTGCGGCGCCAAAGGATATCTTCTGAGTTATGAGCCCACTCATGGTTAACGAGGTATTCTACCTCTCTTTCATACAGACCACAGCCAAAGTGATGCCCTAAATCTTCCAATTTGTTAACTTCGTCCAAAATTATAAAGCACCGTAAGCCGTAACTACGTGCTAAGCGTTGCTGAGTTTCTGTGCTGAGAAATGGCGCCTGTTGAGCGACCTTTCCCTTTAGGTTTGGCCAGTCAGTTTGTTTGAACTCTCCTCCTGGCAATGCCGTGTTAGCGGGAAGAGGGGCATGCATGTGAGGAAGGTAGGGGCTTAATTTAAGCAGTGCGGATTC
>JAHRVS010000334.1 GCA_019090565.1 Gammaproteobacteria bacterium | reverse complement strand
CTTTCCGCGCTGGCTGACGTTTGTGTGGATGAAAGCCTGAGGCTGATCTATGGCTGGGAGGTGGCGCGAATGGGCACCCCAATAGGGAGGCTGAGTGGTCAGGCGCAGCAACTGGTGGTATTGGGCATGGGTAAGCTCGGTGCACGGGAGCTGAACTTGTCATCGGACATAGATTTGATTTTCGGTTTTTCAGAAGCCGGGGAAACCGATGGCAAGCGCAGCCGTAGCAATCAGGAGTTTTTTACCCGCGTGGGTCAGCAGTTAATCAAAGTGCTGGATGAGCGTACCGCCTACGGTTTTGTATTTCGGGTGGATATGCGTTTGCGCCCATACGGGCAGAGCGGCTCATTGGTGCTCAACTTTAATTCCATAGAACATTACTACGAAGAGCAAGGCCGTGATTGGGAGCGTTACGCCTTGATCAAGGCGCGGGTCATTGCCGGCGACCCCCTTGCCGGCGAGCAATTGTTGGCAAGCCTCAGGCCCTTTATCTATCGCCGATATGTTGATTTTGGTGCATTTTCTGCCTTGCGCGAAATGAAGGGCATGATTATACGTGAAGTGCAGCGACGCCAAGCAGAAGGAGACATTAAAATAGGTGCTGGGGGTATTCGGGAAATTGAATTTATTGTTCAGTCCTTTCAATTGATTCGTGGCGGTAAAGACCAGCAGTTGCAGACCCAAAGTTTGTGGAAGGTGCTTGAGGTGTTGGAGGGCGAGGGGTATTTGCCGGTAACGGCAGTGAACGAACTAAGGGATGCATATGTTTTTCTCCGGCGTTGTGAGCACCGTATTCAAGCCCTGGATGATCAGCAGACACAGGCCTTACCGGAGGGCGCCGCTGAGCGTCAGCGTCTGGCATTGAGTATGGGCTTTGAAAACTGGGAGGCCTTTATGCTTGTGCTGGCAACTTACCGCCAAAAAGTGAGTTTCCATTTTTCTCAAGTGGTGAACAATGATGATGAGGGCGCGGAGGTTGTTCAGCCCTTGAATGCGCTGAATACCCTTTGGCTGGGTGAGTTAAACAGCGAAGAGGCTGTGGGAGTATTGATAACCCATGGTTTTACACAAGACGAAGCCAGTGAGGCCTTCGAGCAACTAAGCCAGCTTCGTAGCTCTCGCACGGTGTCTCATTTACAGCTTTTGAGCCGCCAGCGGCTTGATTGCTTTGTTCCGCTATTGATCAGCGAGTGCGGGCAAGTCACCCGTAGCCTGGAGGTGATTCAGCGTCTCTTGCCCTTGGTGTCCGCAATATTGCGACGTTCTGCTTACATTGCGTTATTGGTGGAAAACCCCCAAGCCCTTGCGCGCCTGGTAGAGCTGGTGGCTGCCAGTCCGTGGATTGCCGATGAGCTAAAAAAGCAGCCTTTGTTGCTCGATGAATTAATAGATGGCCGCACATTATTTCGTGTGCCCACGATTCAGGCGTTACGGGATGACCTGCGTCAGATGATGCTGCGTATCACGGAAGAGGATCTTGAGCAGCAAATGGAGTGCTTGCGCCATTTTCAGAAAGCCAATGTGTTTCGTGTTGGCGCCTCAGAAGTGCTGGGCCATTTACCACTAATGAAAGTCAGTGACTACCTGACCCTTATTGCCGAAGTGGTGTTGCAAGAAGCGTTGTACATGGCGTGGCGGCAAGTGGTCGAGAAATACGGGTACCCGAGTAGTGAGAAGGGTTATTCAGACGCGCCTCAATTTATTATTGTTGCCTACGGAAAAATGGGCGGATTGGAGTTAGGGTATGGCTCAGACTTGGATCTGGTGTTTCTCTACGATGGACCTGTCGCTGGGCAGACGCAAGGCCCTCGGTCACTAGAGAACACTGTGTTTTATACGCGGCTCTGCCAGCGTTTGATTCATATTATGACTGCCACGACCCACAGCGGCATGCTGTATGAGATTGATCAGCGCCTCCGGCCTTCTGGTGCGTCCGGTTTGATCGTAAGTTCATTGAGGGGCTTTAAACACTACCAACAGGGTAAAGCCTGGACGTGGGAGCACCAAGCTTTGGTTCGCGCTAGAGTCGTGGCGGGGTCTGAAGAGGTGGCTGCACGCTTTTTGGCGATTCGCCAGCAAATTTTGGCTGCCCCGCGTGAGCAGGACTCCTTATTGGAAGAGGTAATGGCCATGCGCAATAAGATGAAAAAACACCTCAGCAAAGCTCGGCCTGGGTTTTTTCATTTGAAACACGACGATGGAGCTATCGTTGACATTGAATTTATGGTGCAATACCAGGTTCTGCGATGGGCGGCGAAGTATCCGGAGCTACACCTTTTTACCGATAATGTCCGTATTCTTGAAATACTTTCCAGACTCACCTTGATGGACTCTGCTGACGCGGAGGCATTGCGTGACGCTTACTTGGAATACCGTTCAGCTACCCATCGTTGTGCGCTGCAAAACCAGCCTCCTGAGGTCAGCGCAGAGCGCTTTGCCAAACAGCAGGCGGCGGTGATAACGGTTTGGCAGAGGGTGATGCAGCCCTCACCGTAGAATTTAATTTTGATAAGAGTCAGTTGGAGCAAGAAACAATGAATACGATGGCAGACCGCGACGGTCTAATCTGGTTTGATGGCGAAATGGTACCCTGGCGCGAAGCAAAGATACACGTGCTGACCCACACTCTGCATTATGGGATGGGTGTCTTTGAGGGTGTGCGCGCCTATGAAACCAGTCGTGGTCCGGGCATTTTTCGTTTGCAAGACCACACCGATCGTTTGTTTCGTTCGGCGCATATTATGAATATGCCCATGAATTTTAGTAAAGAAGAGATCAACGATGCTCAAATGCGGGCCGTGAAGGAAAACGGCCTGAAACATGCTTATTTGCGGCCGATGGTATTTTATGGCTCAGAAGGGATGGGGTTACGGGCTGAAGGTTTGAAAACCCACGTCATCGTTGCGGCCTGGGAATGGCCCTCTTACATGTCTCCGGAGGCGCTCGAAAAGGGCATCAAGGTGCGTACTTCTTCTTATACCCGCCATCACGTGAACATTTCCATGTGCAAGGCGAAAGCTAACGGTCACTACATCAACTCCATGCTCGCACTGCAAGAGGCTTTGGCTTCAGGTGCTGAAGAAGCCTTGCTGCTTGATACCGAAGGGTATGTGGCAGAAGGCAGCGGCGAAAATATCTTTATTGCGCGCGATGGCATTTTGTATACGCCTGAGCTGACCTCTTGTTTAGACGGCATTACCCGCAACACTGTTTTTGAGCTGGCGGCAGAGCTGGGGCTGGAAATTAGAGAGAAACGCATTACCCGAGACGAAGTGTATATCGCCGACGAAGCCTTTTTTACCGGCACTGCTGCCGAGCTGTTGCCCATTCACGAGCTGGATGACCGCGTGATTGGTAGCGGTGTTCGCGGGCCAATTTGTACTCAGTTACAAGCCATGTATTTTGATCAGGTAAGCGGAAAAAGAGTGGAGCATCCTGAATGGCTGACCTATGTTAATACATAGCAGGTAAAAAACTCCCCATCATCGGTCTCTTTTAGGCAGAGGCCTAATAACGGATACCTGTCACCCTTAATGGATTTTGTTTTGGCTTTTGCTCATCAAAGAAATCTACGGAGATCAGGTGAAGATCCTTATTATAGGCCCAGATAATCTAACAGAATTGATTCTGGTGGAGGCATTGGTGGCGCAATTGCATAAGCGCCACAAATGTGAGGTTGATTTGTTAATACCTGAGGCCCTGCATCCTCTCGTAGAGCGCTTCCCTTATATACACGAGGTGCACGCTTTACCCCAGCACAGCAGTGCGCTCGCCTTGTTTTTCGCTCGCCTAAAGTTGGCCATTCAATTTCGAAAGCGAGGCTATTACCAAGCCATTATTCTGCAAGCTCAGTTTGATTACGTACTCTTTCCGCTTATTGCGGGTATTCATCGTCGAACAGCTTATTGCTCTAATAATCTTCGCCATTTTTTTCACCGTAGTTTGACCAATGATTGCCGCTTTGGCCCTTTGTTTATCCACGGTTTGTCATTTGGGCGCCAGTTAGACCACTTGCTCTCGTTGGCGAATGAGCCGGGTTGTGTGTTGCCAGAAAAAGCACGGCCTCAGCTGATTAGCCATGATGCAAAACGACAAGCCCTGTTGACGAAGCATCAGCTTCTTGCGGGCGTGAAACCGCTATTGGTGGTCTGCCCAGGGCAGGATAACACGACGAGTAAATACTGGCCCGCAGAGCACTTTGCTGAGCTTATCGACAAGAAAATTCAGTCAGGTTGGCAAGTTTGGTTGATGGGTGAAGCGCATGACCAAGCCATTGGCAGGGATGTTGTGCGGTGCGTTGGGTCAGAAGGCAGCGGCACATTGACCAACCTGATGGGGTCGTTGTCGTTACTGGAAAGTTTAGATCTAATCACTCTGGCGGATGCGGTACTGGGTTTGGAGAACGGTTTTATGCACCTGGCCTGTGCATTAAAACGCCCTGTGGTCGCGCTATACGGTCCAGGCTCGCCCTCCTTTCGCCCCCCTTTAACCAAGCACTTTCAGGTGTTAACGCAAGGTTTGGCATGCAAGCCCTGTGGTGAGAGAAGCTGCCCTCGTGAGATGCGTGTTTGTTTGAATTACTTAAGGCCTGAATTGGTTCTGGAGGCACTGGAAAAACTGCCCCAACCGTTATGGGAGAG
>JAHRVS010000333.1 GCA_019090565.1 Gammaproteobacteria bacterium | reverse complement strand
CAGCACTGATTACAGAATTGCTCGGTGCGGTTACCAATAACCCTGATACGCTGCATAGTTTGCCCTGCTGGCAAAGTATGGCAGTGGATGAATACTTACGGTATTTTCGCCAGCTACCTGAAGTAAGCCAGCAGGCATTGTGGCACAGGTGGGGCGCGCCAGAAGACGACCCTAAATTTCGCGATGGGCGTTTGATGCTATCGGGTATTCGTCTTGGTGATACTTTTGTCGGCATCCAGCCGGCGCGTGGTTTTAATATGGACCTCGCCGCAAACTACCACGACCCCGACCTGGTTCCACCGCACCACTACTTGGCCTACTACTTTTGGTTGCGCCACTGCTACCAGGTGGATGCCATCATTCACGTAGGTAAGCATGGCAATTTGGAATGGTTGCCAGGAAAAGGTTCTGCATTGTCTGAGCAATGCTGGCCAGATATTGCTTTGGGGCCGATGCCGCACTTCTACCCTTTTATCGTGAATGACCCGGGGGAAGGCGCGCAGGCGAAGAGGCGTGCTCAGGCGGTCATTATTGACCACCTCATGCCGCCCCTTACTCGTGCAGAAACTTATGGTGAGCTAGCTGAACTGGAAAGCCTGGTCGATGAGTATTACCAAGCACTGGGCATGGATGCGCGTCGAGAAGTGTTTCTACGGGAAAAGATTCTAAAAGCCCTTAAGCAAACCCATCTCTATGAAGAGCTATCTATTACAGACCAGGCGAGCAATGACGAGGTGCTTGTCGAGTTGGATGCCTACCTTTGTGACATCAAAGAAGCGCAGATCCGCCATGGTTTACACGTACTGGGTGAGTTACCAGAAGATGAAAAGCTGAGTAATACCTTGGTCGCTCTGCTTCGTTTGCCCCGAGGAGAAGGGCCAAAAAACCAGGGCATCCTGCATAATTTGGTGGCAGATTTGAACCTGCATCAAGGTGGGGAGCCTTTTGATCCGCTGGCGGGAGGGAGCGGCGCGTGGCGCGGTGAGAAACCGGTTATATTGCAGAGCCTCTCTTCTGATCTATGGCGCACCGAGGCAGATACCCGAGAGCGGCTTGAGCTTTTGGCGCTTTCTTTGGTTCGTCAACACGCAGTGGGTATAGACGCACAGCTGCTAGGAAAAACATCCGGTCACCCTCCGCTTGCTCAGTTGCCTCAAACCGCACAGCAATTACAATATTGCCGTGAAACCCTGCTGCTTGCATTGCACCGAAGTGCCGAGCAAGAGCTATCAGCTTTAAGTAGAGGCCTGGCGGGGCGTTTTATTGAGCCAGGACCTAGCGGCGCACCCAGTCGCGGGAGGTTGGACACGCTTCCAACAGGGCGGAATTTTTTCGCTGTGGATAATCGCTCCATTCCATCCCCCGCTGCATGGGAACTGGGGCAGCGTTCTGCGCAAAGCCTGATTGAGCGCCACCTGCAAGAGCAGGGTGATTACCCTAGGCAAATAGGTTTATCTGTGTGGGGTACGGCAACGATGCGAACCGGTGGCGATGATATTGCTCAGGCTTTCGCGCTAATGGGAATCAAGCCTATCTGGGCTCTGGGTTCGCAGCGTGTGGTGGATTTTGAGATCGTGCCAGCCATGATGTTAGGGCGCCCCCGAGTAGATGTCACGCTGCGTGTCTCCGGTTTTTTTCGCGATGCCTTTGCAAATGTCATGAGATTATACGGCGCCGCGGTGACTGCCCTGGCAGAGTACGAAGACCCCGGCGGCATGAATACCATTCGCGCCCATATTCAAGCGCGCGCCAAGGTGCTGGTCAGTGAAGGTTTGAGTGATGAGCAGGCGAAGTCAGAGGCAGGTTATCGCGTGTTTGGCAGCAAGCCGGGGGCCTATGGCGCAGGCCTGCAAGGTTTGATTGACGAACGTTGCTGGGAAACACGCTCTGATTTGGCGGAGGCTTACCTAAATTGGGGGGGCTATGCCTACGGCACTGATCACGGTGAAGGGTTTGAGGCAAAAGCATCGTTTCAACACCGCTTGGGGCAGCTGGAGGTGGTGGTGCAGAATCAGGATAACCGTGAGCACGATATTCTAGATTCTGATGATTATTACCAATTCCAGGGGGGAATGGCTAACGCAGTGAATGCATTTTCAGGCGGTGATCCAGTGATTTATCACAGTGATCACGCCAACCCCGAACGGCCCAAAATCAGAACGCTAAAAGAAGAGCTGAATAGAGTGATTCGATCGAGGGTGTTAAATCCCAAATGGATTCATGCCATGCAGGGCCATGGTTACAAAGGGGCTTTTGAAATGGCAGCCAGTGTGGATTATCTGTTTGCCTACGATGCGACCACCAACCTGGTGGACGATTACCAATACCAGAAAGTGTCAGAAGCGCTGGTTCTTGACCAGCAAAACCAGCAGTTTTTACGGGAAAATAATCCTAATGCCCTGAAAGAAATGGCAGAGCGTTTGCTGGAAGCAACGCAGCGCGGTTTGTGGCAAGTGCCGCAGGAATATGCAGAAAAATTGCAGGATTTGCTGCTCGACATGGATGCCGAGCAAGAAGAGGGCCGCTAGCGCTTAGTTTTTCCGTTCGACGGCCAGTTTCGCTAGGTATTCAAGCGCTGTCTTATATTTGGAGTTCGGTACTGGTGCAAGTGCCTCTATGGCTAAGCGGGCTTCGTTTAGAGCGTAGTTGTGAGTGTATTCAATGGCCCCGCAGGTGTTGACCATGGAAATAATTTCTTCCAAATTATTTAGGCCGCCACTTTTGATCGCGTCTCGAATGGTTTTGCTCTGCTCCGGGGTGCCATGGTTGATGGTGTAAATCAGGGGCATGGTCGCCTTCCCTTCTGCCAAGTCATCACCCACATTTTTGCCCATCTCTTGTGCAGAGCCCGTGTAATCGAGGATGTCGTCAGCGAGCTGAAAGGCAGCGCCCATGTGCCGCGCGTACTCGCCCATCGCCTTAATCTGTTCGTCGCCTGCCTCGGCAAGTAAAGGTCCGCTTTCAGCCGCTACTTCAAACATTTTTGCCGTTTTGTAACGGATAATTTGCATGTAGCTTTCTTCGGTGGTGTCAGGGTTGTGGATGTTTATAAGCTGAAGCACCTCGCCTTCACTGATGATGTTTGTGGCATCGGCGAGAATCTCCATAAGCGGCACGTTACCGACGGCAACCATCATTTGAAATGAGCGGGAAATCAAAAAATCACCCACTAATACGCTGTGGGCGTTCCCCCATACAGCGTTTACCGTAGACCTTCCTCTGCGTAAGTGAGATTGATCGACCACGTCATCGTGCAGGAGAGTGGCGGTATGAAGAAACTCCGTCACTGCACCAACAGTGATATGGCGGGTGTCTGTGCTCTTAAGATTAAAGGCGTTCGCAGATAACAAAGAAACCAAAGGGCGTAAGCGTTTGCCTCCGCTATTAATGATATAGCTGCCTACTTCACCGATAAGAGGGACATTCGAACTGAGTTGTTCTTCGATGAGTGTATTTACAGCATCAAAATCTTTGGCGACGACAGCTTGTATATCATTAAAATTCATGGAGTAGAGCTCTTTACGGTGCAGGAAGATGATGCGGCATGCTAGGGGGGCTGTTTGAGTCTGTCAAGGGGTGAAGGAAAAAGGAGGGTTTAAGGGGTTTATTCCTATGATGTGCGCCATAAGCACCCTTTGCGGACCTGTTCGCTCAGAGGCGCTACTTCCTATGAATTGGGCTATAATGGGCAGTCATGGTCCTGGTATATCGTGCTTTAATTAGTAAATAGCACTACATGTTGATGAACGTTTTAAAATGGCGGGTTTTCAGTCTTGCTGTGTAGGGACGATTACTATAGAATTCACGGCCCTAATAACGAGGGGTTTTTTTTCGTCGCAATGCGGCAGCATTGAGGCCCTTTGAATATCAGATCGAGCTAAAAGCTGGCTTTCTCTCTCTTTGAGATGGGTACAGGGCCATTCATTTGCTACAGAATTCCACGGAGTTAGATATGTACGCGGTTATCGTAAGCGGCGGCAAGCAGCATAGAGTCACCGAAGGTG
>JAHRVS010000332.1 GCA_019090565.1 Gammaproteobacteria bacterium | reverse complement strand
CATGCAGCCCAAACAAGCGCGACCCACTTAAAACCGGTAATTCTACCATAGTCTTAAGCACTTAACGAAATATCATCCCAGCACCCCCTTTAAGGCCCGAGGACAAATACCAGGGGCAATTCACGGTCTATACGAAGCGAGCAGCAAACATCATTAAAGGCTTTTATTCTTTACACCTCACGCTTATTATCCACCTATTGGCATCGCGCCTAAATTGCTCACATAAGGAAAATGCGCATAGAATGTCTATCAAACCACTTTCAGGATCAAATATAGTAGTCGACCTTGTGATTTCTGCCGGCTTCATCATCACAATGGAGTCCTCAGGCTCGGTTCTCACCAATCACTCAGTGGTTATAGACCAAGGTCGAATTATAGATATACTTCCGAATGATGCAGCGAACAAATACGCTGCCAAACAACACGTTCACCGCCCCGAACATGCGATATTACCGGGCTTTGTGAATGCCCATGGTCACAGCGCAATGACGCTTTTTCGCGGGCTCGCCGATGACCTCGCATTGATGGATTGGCTTAATCACCACATCTGGCCCGCTGAGCAACGTTGCGTAGACTCCGGATTCACGATGCATGGTACTGAACTCGCCATTATGGAGATGATTCGTTCTGGCACCACCACATTCTGCGATCAGTATTTTTTTCCAGAAAGTGCTGCAAAGGCCGCTGAAAAGAACTTCCTTCGCTGTCGACTCAACACACCCGTCTTGGACTTCCCTTCAGCCTGGGCTCAATCCGCAGATGAATATATAGACAAAGGGCTGGCATTATATGAGCAGTACCAAAGCCATCCATTAATAAGCGTGGCGCTTGGCCCTCACGCCCCCTACACGGTCTCGGATAAACCGCTAATAAAAATACGAGATGCTTCAGAAAAACATCATATCGGCATCCATATGCACCTCAATGAAACCGCTCACGAGGTAAAAGAAGCCGTACGCCTTACTGGCATGCGTCCGATCGAAAGACTGCATCAACTGGGATTACTTTCAGAGCGTTTTCAGGCTGTGCACATGACACAAATCTCCGACGCAGAGATCACTCGACTCTCAGAGAGCGGATCCCAAGTTATACACTGCCCAGAGTCAAACCTAAAATTAGCTAGCGGGCTCTGCCCTGTTCATCGCCTGCAAGAAGCTGGCATTAACGTTGCTCTTGGTACAGATGGCGCGGCAAGCAACAATGACCTGAATATGGTTTCGGAGCTACGCACAGCTTCTCTCATCGCAAAACTAGTTGATCACGATGCGACAGCTCTTCCGGCGTACGAAGCATTAAAGCTCGCCACAATTAACGGCGCCACCGCTTTAGGTATTGATGATGAAGTAGGGAGTGTTACGATAGGAAAGTCGGCCGACCTGATTAGCATTGACCTTTCAGCCCCCGAGCTGCAACCGCTCTACAATCCTGTGTCACAAATCGTTTTTTCTGCCGGACGGGAAAATATTTCTGACTCATGGGTAGCTGGCAAACAGCTTATGAATCAACGGCAATTGAGCTTTATGGACGAAGGTGAGATCATCAACAACGCGAAGCTTTGGCAACAAAAAATTGCCAATATCACATAACATCTGCAGAGGGAATCATGGAAACAGATACAGTGCAAAATATTGATCGGGGAGAACTTGCAAAATTCGAAGCCATCGCCTCAAGATGGTGGGACCCAGAGAGTGAATTCAGGCCTTTACACGATATCAACCCGCTTCGGCTTAATTACATCGATGAGCGCTGCTCCTTAAGCGGAAAAAAAGTCATTGATATTGGTTGTGGCGGCGGCATTCTATCAGAATCCATGGCCAAGCGCGGAGCGATTGTCACGGGCATTGATATGGGCGAGGCCCCTCTATCCGTCGCAAAACTACACATGCTCGAAAGCGGCGTAGACGTTGACTACCGCCACAGCACTGCCGAAGCTATTTCTGAGACAGAGCCTGGAAGCTACGACATCGTCACCTGCCTAGAAATGCTTGAACACGTTCCAGACCCTGCTTCGGTGATCAAGGCTTGCGCAAAACTTGCAAAACCCGGCGGCCATGTGTTTTTTTCCACCATAAATCGAAACCCAAAGTCCTTTATATTCGCAATTGTGGGGGCCGAGTATGTTTTAAACCTACTACCAAAGGGGACACATGAGTTTAAGAAACTAATCAAACCCTCTGAGCTCAGCGCATGGAGCAGGGCCGCTCGACTTAGCGTAAAAGAAGTTACTGGCATGACCTACAACCCCTTAATGAAACGCTACAAGCTGGGTCGCGACTCGTCTGTGAACTATCTAATCCACACCCATAAACCTAAAGACTAAAATGTAATTTATTCAAAATACCCCTCTGGTGGAGACGTGCTTTAATGCAAATTCAAGCTGTATTATTTGACCTAGATGGCACTTTGCTAGACACCGCCCCAGATTTTATTCTGGCACTCAATGCTTTGCGTGTAGAATATGAATTAAGCCCGCTGCCCGACGCACCGATACGCAACACAGTGTCTGATGGTGCTCGAGCTCTGGTTTCTTTGGCCTTTGGGTTATCAGAGGGGGAAGGTGATTTCGATATTTACCGTGAAAAATTACTCTCCAATTATGAACAACATCTCGGTAACAAAAGTTGCTTGTTTCCAGGAATGGAGGCATTACTTAAAAAGCTCGAGAAAAAGAAAATACCTTGGGGAATCGTCACCAACAAACCCAGCCGCTTTACAATACCTTTATTAGAGGCCTTGTCTCTCAATCACCGATGCAGCGTATTAGTATGCGCCGACCAGGTAAGCAAACCCAAACCGCACCCCGAGCCGCTACTCAAGGCCTGTAAGTTTATAGATGTTGCTCCTGAGAACAGCGTTTATATTGGCGATCATCAGCGTGATATCGAAGCAGGCCATAACGCAGGAATGACGACCATCGCTGCGCTTTTTGGCTACATCCCCACAACAGAGGACCCTTCAAGCTGGAACGCACATTTTACCGCAAACTCCACCCATGATATCCATCAACACCTATTTTCGGAATAAATATAGCAAGCAAAGCCACACTCACACCGCCTCGACCCAAAGCACGCAACTTTAGGGCCGCCAATGCGCCAACAAATAATCAAAATTTACATTATCCCTCCCAACAGGCCATACAATAATGGAACGCTCCTGTTACACTTAGCCTACCAATCTTAATATTAAGAATTCTCCATATGCCTGAGCTAAATCCTTCTGACTACCAAGCACCTGAACACTTACTCAACGAAAAAGTTATTCTGGTTACCGGCGCGAGCGATGGCATAGGAAAAGCCGCGGCAATTGAATTCGCGAAACATGGCGCTACAGTTATTCTGTTAGGGCGATCGGTTCCAAAGCTTGAAGCTGTATATGACGAAATTGAAAATTCCGGGTATAACAAACCCGCAATATACCCACTAGACCTCGCGGTAGCAGCAGAACATGACTACCAAGAACTGGCCAACATACTTCACCGTGAGTTTGGAAAGCTTGACGGGGTGCTGCATAACGCCAGCGTTTTGGGCGATCTAACTCCTATTGAGCAATACCCTGTAGAAACATGGAATAAAGTGATGCAAGTTAATTTGGATAGCGTCTTCATGTTAACCCAAACCACATTGCCGCTGCTGCGCAATGCAGACCACGCATCCCTAATATTCACGTCTTCTGGTGTTGGGCGAAAAGGTCGGGCTTACTGGGGTGCCTACTCCGTTTCAAAGTTCGCTATAGAGGGCTTCATGCAAGTTTTAGCTGAAGAACTTGAAAACACATCCGAGGTTCGAGTGAATTGCATTAACCCCGGCGCGACACACACTGCCATGCGGTCCGCTGCCTTTCCTGCAGAGAATCCGGAAGACCTCCGCCGCCCTGATGAAATTCTTGCCGCTTATCTATATTTAATGGGAAGCGACAGTTTCAAAACACACGGTCAATCAATTGACGCCCAACCAGCGCCTAGTTAACCAAGTCTTTCCTTTTTTAACATGCACTAACACGCCTTACTTTCAGTAACTTGCCTTTCTGGGGATTTATCTTAGTCTTTTAAATCATGGACTTGAAAAATTAGCTATACCGACTCCCCAAGGATGGTACGAACATGCAAAATCGCTCCGAAAAAAACCTTCAAACAGACCTCCCTCCCTCCCTGAGAAGCCATATGCAAGGCTGTTTTGCATTAATTACAATAGGTTATCAATGCGCCCCTTCCTGCTCTGTGACGCCACGCCACGTTTTGGCACAAAATTAGCATCAATATTATTTCAAGAACAACCGCTAAACAAATTGTTGTCGTTGTCGATAAGTAAATAGAAGCTAAACAGGAAGGAATTAAAAATGGTCACCAGCTCCTACGCAAATAAGTTGAAGCAAACACCCATAGAGTTAGCCACCAATGACCCGCTCTCCCCTCCTCTAGGGACCTCCTTCCAGTACCAACAGTTACAGCTCAGCCAAAAGCTTCTCACTACCATTGACCTTGAAACCTTAATCAGTTTATTTTTCGATGACTTAACGGAGCAATATACAATTGCCGGCCTCGTCTACGCATGCCCCGGTGACAACATTGAAATATCCCTTGGTACACCAGCCAAATTCACCCATGAACAAAGACTATTCGCTGGGCAGGACTACCTGGGAACAATGTCTATTTACTGCCACAAGGAGCTCAAGGAATCTAACGAGCGCAGAATTCGTCATTTAACCCATACATTCGCATTTTCACTTCGCAATGCGCTTGCCTTTCGTCGGGTGACTCTCTCCTCTCAAACAGACTACCTTACAGGCGCAGGCAATCGCTCAGCCCTACATGCAAGCTTGGACCGAGAACTGGAGTTAGCCCAACGTCATAAGCACCCTTTATCCCTATTAATACTGGATGTGGATTTTTTTAAATCTATTAATGACCAGTATGGTCACCCATTTGGTGATAAGGCTTTAAAATTACTGGTCATGGAGTTAAAGAAGGTAGCACGTATCAGCGATACGGTATTCAGGTTTGGTGGTGAAGAGTTTGTTCTCATTCTGAATAGCACCAACACCCAGGGTGCATTTGTGATTGCTGAGCGCATAAGGGAGTCGATAGAAACGCTCCAGCTAAAATCAGATGACGGAGATTCCGTTTCTCTGACTGTTAGCGTTGGCGTCACGACCCTGCAAGAAGAGGAAACAGCAAGCTCCCTGATTCAAAGGGCCGATAAACAGCTGTACATTGCAAAATCAAATGGGCGAAATCAAGTATCAGTAGACACTCTAGAACAAGCGCCAAAACCTGATATCGCCACAGCCTAAAAAAGGAGGGGCTATGCTGCAATAGTTAAGACCTCTTGTTTTTACGCTTTCGACCAACTGCTTTGTATTCTTTTTCAGTGATTTTTTTTCCATACTGCTGTGGGCGGCGCTTATTTTGCACACCGCCAAGCTTTGACAGTGGCTCTATTTCCTCCCGCCCCAGCTCAATCCAGCTACCTGCTTTCAGCTCAGGGGGCAGGAAAATACTCGCGAATCGAACCCGTTTTAAACGGCTCACTTGTAAACCCTGAGATTCCCACAAGCGACGCACTTCGCGGTTTCTTCCTTCACGAATCACTACGTAATACCATTGATTAACGCCCTTGCCACCACCAGCAACTATGTCTTCAAAACGGGCCATGCCGTCTTCTAACAACACGCCATCTGTTAGGCGGGCTAGCACTTCATTACTGGGCGTCCCTTGCACCCGCACTGCGTATTCTCGCTCAACCTTTGTGGAGGGGTGCATAAGCTTATTTGCCAGTTCACCGTCGGTTGTAAACATGAGTAAGCCCGATGTATTGAGGTCGAGCCGACCGATAGCGATCCACCGCTCACCTTTCAATCTGGGTAAACGGCTAAACACCGTTGCTCGTCCTTCTGGGTCTGAACGAGTGCATATTTCACCTTCTGGCTTATTATAAACCAGCACTCGACGACGCGTTTCAGACTCCGAAGAAATTCGCACTGGGCGGCCATCAACGTTGATTTGATCGGCTGCTTCAACCCGATCACCCAGCTTTGCGGTCGCCCCGTTAACTTGAATCCGTCCATTCTCAATCCACTGCTCCAGTTCTCTTCGCGACCCTAGGCCTGCTCTGGCCAGTACTTTTTGCAGCTTTTCACTCATAAAAACAGCTCATAAATAATTCAATAGGTACAAAGCAAGTCAATTAAACCTGCTCTTCAAGTTCCTGCTTTTCCACGCTCGCATCAACATCAGAGCTAAGGCTCTCAAGCTGAGTACTTTCGCCATCTTTTGGTGGTATACCCACCTCGGTTAGCGGCTTTTTAACGTCCAGATTCTCAAATTGAAGCTCTTCGTTAATTTTACCAAAATCTCGAATGTCCGCTAAAGGCGGGAGCTCATCTAAACTTTTTAGATTAAAGTAGTCTAGAAACTCTCGCGTTGTTGCGTACATGGCAGGTCTTCCTGGCACGTCCCTATGCCCGACAATTCTCACCCAGCTTCTTTCCGAAAGTGATTTGATAATATGGGTGCTCACGGCCACACCGCGAATAGATTCGATTTCACCACGTGTTATCGGTTGCCTGTAAGCCACTAAGGACAAGGTTTCAAGCATCGCTCTCGAGTATCGAGCTGGCTTTTCTTCCCACAGCCTACCAACCCAAGAGCTGTAGGCTTCTCTGACCTGAAAGCGGTACCCCGAAGCCACCTCTGCCAACTCTATACCTCGGCCTTCGTAGTCGCCTTGCAAAGAAACGATATGCTGCTTGATATCGGATTTGGCCGGTCGTTGTTCATTTTCAAACAAAGCTCCGAGCTGCTCAATGCTTAGCGGACGACCTGCGGCCAGCAGCGCTCCTTCTAGAATATTTTTTAGTTCATTTACTTCGTTAGTCATTGTTTTGCTTTTACATGTATGGGAGCGAATGCTTCGCTCTGCACTATTTCTATTAAAGACTCCCGAATTAACTCAAGAACCGCTATAAAGCTTACAACAACACCCATTCGCCCTTCTTTCGCCGTAAACATGGTTGAAAACGGGACAAAGGCCCGACCCGACAAATGATCCAAAATTTGTGACATTCTCTCACGTATAGAAAGCGATTCTTTGGCAATATGGTGGCTCTCAAACATATCTGCACGCTGCAGCACTTCGCGCAAGGCTATGAGGATTTCATCCATGTCCACACTAGGAAAACTCTTTTCCGTGGCAAGCTGAACAACTTTCGCTTCAACAGGAAAAACATCACGTCCCTCTCTGGGTAATTCATCCAGGTCTTCTGCCGCTTTTTTAAAACACTCGTATTCTTGAAGGCGTCGAATCAACTCGGCCCTAGGATCCTCTTCTTCGTCATTTTCACCGGATTGCCGCGGCAAAAGGCTCCGAGATTTAATTTCGCTCAATAATGCGGCCATTACCAAGTACTCTGCTGCCAGTTCGAATTGACATGCATCCATGAGATTCACGTAACTCATATACTGCTGCGTCACTTCAGCAACCTTAATATCGAGAATCTCTAAATTCTGGCGCTTAATAAGATACAGCAGTAAATCGAGGGGGCCCTCAAATGTTTCAAGGAATATCTCTAGTGCATCAGGTGGAATATAAAGATCTTTTGGAAATTCTTTGAGCACCTCTCCACCAATAGTGGCGAACGGCATTTCTGCCTGCTGAGGCAGCTGACTACGCTCATTTGTCACCGCAACAGGATTAACGGCTATGACCTCTTTGGTAACAGTATCTATTTCATCACTCAACACGATACTCCTAGCCTAGCGATAAGAAAGCCCCATTGCGTTCCTTACTTCCTTCATCGTTTTCCGTGCTTCATCCTGCGCTTTTTCACAGCCATCAGCAACAATGCTCCGTACTAGATCTGGGTCTGCCTCATATTGTAGAGCATTTTCTCTAATTGGCTCTAACTCGGCCTGCACTGCTTCAATAACCGGTCGCTTGCAATCAACACAGCCAATCCCCGCTGAAACACAACCACTCCTCGCCCATTCTTGAGTCGACTCATCAGAATAGATTTCATGAAATTGCCAAACGGGGCATTTTGCCGGATCCCCTGGGTCGTTACGCCGAACCCTAGCTGGGTCGGTAGGCATAGTGCGAATTTTCCTGTCAATCTCACTGGGCGCCTCCCGTAATGAAATAGTATTACCGTATGATTTGGACATTTTTTGCCCATCCAAGCCTGGCATTTTAGAGGCTGGCGTCAACAAGGCTTTAGGCTCTGGTAAAATAACTTTCCCTCCGCCCTCCAGCGACCCAAGTAAACGCTCCTTGTCCCCAAACGTAATATTTTGCTGGTCATAGACCAAGGCCTGGGCCTTCTCTAGGGCCTCGTCATCGCCTTGCTCTTGATATTCTTTTCGCAACTTTCGATACATCTTCGAAGCTTTTTTGCCCATTTTTACAATGGCCGCCTCCACCGCCTCTTCAAATCCAGGCTCTCTGCCATAAAGATGATTAAAGCGTCTAGCTAGCTCTCGTGTTAACTCAACGTGAGCAACTTGGTCCGCACCAACAGGGACATTTCCCGCCCGATAAATAAGAATATCAGCGCTTTGAAGTAAGGGGTACCCGAGAAAACCATAAGTCGCCAAATCTTTTTCTTTCAACTTTTCCTGTTGATCTTTATACGTGGGCACCCGTTCCAACCACCCTAAAGGCGTCATCATTGCCAACAGCAGGTTCAGCTCAGCATGCTCAGGAACACGCGACTGCAAGAATATTGACGATGAACCGGGGTTCACACCCGCCGCCAACCAATCTATCACCATATCCCAAACACTTTGCTCAATGATAGAAACGTCATCATAGTGCGTTGTCAGGGCATGCCAGTCCGCAACAAAAAAGAAACATTCGTATTCATGCTGGAGTTGTATCCAGTTTTTAAGCACACCATGGTAATGCCCAAGGTGTAATTTGCCCGTAGGCCGCATGCCAGATAATACTCGATGCTGAGGAACAACAGAGTTCAATGTGATCTCCTTAAATCCAAAATAAAAAATGTTTTAAACGCAAAGGGTGAAAGTTTACCGGCCCAATCTCAGCTTGGAAAAGCATTCTTTGATTTTTTTCTATCTCTCGCCAAAAAAACCTATTTTAAATTACTGAAATGGAGAGGGGTCACCAAAGCCCTCTCGCACGACTACCGGAGCATCCTCTATCATCTCCACCATGGTGGTCTCTTCCATCATTCCGTAGCCTCCGTCGATGATAAGGTCCACCTGCCTCTCAAGAAAACTTCTAATTTCTTCCGGGTCACACAGAGGGTATTCATCTCCTGGCATCAGCAATGTCGCCGTCATAAGGGGTTCACCCAATTCAGACAGCAACGCTAATGCAATAGCATTATTAGGCACCCGAATCCCAATGGTTTTTCTTTTCGGGTGCATTAGTCGCCGAGGAACCTCGCTGGTGGCAGGCAAAATAAAGGTGTAAGGGCCCGGTGTATAAGCTTTTAGAAGTCGATAATGGCTATTTGCAACCTTTGCGTAGCAAGAAATTGAAGAGAGATCCTGGCAGATAATAGAAAAAGAATGCTTTTTATCAAGCTGACGAATTTTAATAATCCTATCAAGCGCTGACTTGTCTCCAATATGACAGCCAATTGCATAGGCCGAATCTGTCGGATAAATGACCACTCCACCTTTACGTATGATTTCTACCGCGTGCTTTATAAGGCGAGGCTGAGGATTATCAGCGTGGATTCTAAAGTATTGACTCATTACTGGCTCGACAAAAGGAAATACAGACCATTATAAGGCATATACCTATCGGTCTGTTGGAATTCTACAGCTCCCCGCTCCCTCATTACTTAAAATACCTTAGTCGGGTGAGATTAAAGCGTTACATGTTCGTTTATTGCAGCTCAATCTACACCACATTCGCCCGCACTGATCTCGGCCTCTATGCCGAACTTAATGCCGCCACCCCTACAACAACATCGCAGCACCCCCTAATTTAGAGAAATAGGGTGTAGGAAGCAATCTAGTTTAATCTATACATTTCTGCCAAAGTGGAGAATCCCATAGCGGCTGGCAAATTGAAGGCATCTCCCCTAGAGCACCAAATCGCATTCCTGGATAGGTATAGCCGTGAAAGTCGCTGCCCGCAGACGCCACCAGACCAAACTGTTTTGAAAGGGCTGCCAAATCTTTGGTTTTGGATGGTGGCTGCGAAGAGTACAGTACCTCCATTCCTTCTCCTCCTGCCTCCTTAAAGCAGGACAGGAGCTTCGTTAATTTGGTTCTGCTGACTTTATATCGCCCCGGGTGGGCCACAATCGCCACCCCTCCAGCGGAAGTAATCCATGAAACTGCTTCGGGAATAGAAGCCCACTCAGTTGCGACATATGCGGGCTTGCCTGCAGCGAGGTATTTATGGAACGCGCCTTGGAAATCTTTAACAAGGCCTCTCTTGATTAATACTCGAGCAAAATCGGGCCTGCCAACATAGTGGGTATTTACTTGCTGAGAAACTTCCTCCCACATCCCCTCTATTCCGAGTTTCTCAAACTTCGCTGACACTTGCTGGGCACGGGTAATTCGCTCTGACTGATGCAAAGCCAAGCCGGTCACCAGTGACGAATCTTGAGTATTGACCCCTAAGCCCAGTATATGAATATCTAGTTTTTGCCAGCGGGTGGATATTTCAACCCCTTGAACGAGGTCTACCCCTGCCTCCTGTGCTGCCTTTAAAGCACGAGGCAAACCATCAAGCGTATCGTGATCCGTAACGGCAAGCACCTCGACACCCCCCTTACTGGCTTCATTAATTAACGCTTCTGGACTAAACTCTCCGTCCGAAAAGATAGTGTGACTATGTAAGTCATATTTCATAGCATTCGCTAGTT
>JAHRVS010000331.1 GCA_019090565.1 Gammaproteobacteria bacterium | reverse complement strand
AAGGGCGAGTCTATGGGTGGCTGCGCTGATAAGGCTGATAAATAGCCAGTCGCAACTTTCTTCTATGAGCAAAGACATCGGCAAGGGACTATCGGTTGTGTCGCACTTCGCCGGGGGGGTTAATGGTAATTAAAGCAACTGCTTATTCGTAGTTAAGGTGCAAACGGTTTTCCCCTTTTTTGCCAAAGAGATGGGTTTGCTGAGTAGATGTTCGCAAAAAGCTTGAGTGCTGCCTCACAATTGAAGATGACGCGGGGCTTTTATGAGCGAGCACAAGCCTAAGGCGAGACGGTTGGAGCGCGGTTGGCTCATCTTATATCGCCAAGACTTGGGGTATTATCGCAACGGGTTCACATAAGTTTTTCTACTATAGCCGCTTATATTATGAAAGAATGCCCACTCAGCAGGGTAGGCTTTTCTACATACTTATTACGTGAGAGAACGAATGAACTCCAAGTCCAAGTCCAAGGCCAAGGCTATGAAGGCAGAGCCCAATAAAGGCCCTGCTAGCTCCAAAGCGCTTCCCGCACTTTTAGACGAAATACAAAAGCTTGTAGTGCCCATTCTGAGCGGGGCATTTGAGGCAGCACTGGATAACGCTGATACCTCTTTTTTTCAGAGAGCCGAGAATGGGAAAAGTGATAACGAGCAAAATCTTTACTTTGACGCGATGCGTGAACTGCGACTTGGGCGTGAGGACGCAGAGCGGTCCTTTGACGCGGGGCTAAGGGATAGCTTTAAGACTTTTCCTTCTAAGCGAATGAGCAATGTGAACGATCAATTAAACAGTGAATTGTCATTGGTTAAAGATGATGAGTTAGAAAAAGACATTGCGCTTGAAACCATGGTTACCAAGGCTAGTGCTGATAACCAGAAAGCGATTTATCATCTGTCTATGCGCCTCGATGCACTGGTGGCAGGTACGCGTATTGATGAAAATAATAACCCGCTTGCCCCCATTGCCATTTCTGAAATACTGGCTACTGCTGCATCCGGTGTAAATCTGGAAATTCGCTGTAAAATAATCCTTTTCAAGCAGTTCGACCTTTCGGTGATGGCCTGCCTCAAAGAGGTCCTTGCCCAAAGTAATGCCGTGCTTATTGAGGCAGGTGTATTGCCCGATTTGCGGTATCAAGCGACAAAAAACACAGATAGTAGTGTTGGCCGCGCAGAAAAATTGACCGAAGCACTCGTTTCAAATTTAAATGAACTAGCTAGCCTTGACGAATCATCAGCTGGCCCACAGTTTAAGGAGTTGCAGGGCTTTCTATACCAGGCGCGTATAAATGGCACCGCTCCGGCTCGTTTCGCAACGGCGGGTGAGGGTGCAGCGGGCGGGCAGCCATCAGGGCATGCTGCAGGGAGGGGGGCTGACTTACAGGGGCACCATATTGTGACCTCCTCTGAGTTACTGGACGTATTGAATAATATTCATGCACAAATTGAGACATCCAGTGAACTTGGGCTTAATCTTTCCTCGCTGCAAAATAATCAGGTGCCTCTTGTGCCTGCTTCTGCAGTCAGGTTGTCAATTGCCGATGAACTGGCCAAAATTTCAGGTAGCGGTGTTAAAAATATAAAGGAAGAAAACGAAGACGTTATTAATCTCGTAGAAATGCTGTTTGACATAATACTTAAGGATGACTACCTGCCAGATACGATTCAAGCTTTGATTAGTCGGCTGCAAATACCAATAATCAAAATTGCCTTAAAAGACAGGGATTTTTTTAACATGCCCCGTCACCCCGCCCGCATGTTGTTAAATGAGTTGGCGCGTGCAAGCGTCGGCTGGGTTGCAGAGCGACAAGGAGGTAGCGATGTATTTTTGGAGCGAGTATTCGATACCGTGCACGCAGTGTGTAATGCAGAAAACATCGATACATTGTTGTTCGAGGAGCAGTATTTAATTTTCATCAAAAAAGGTGAGAAAGAAAAAAAACGCACAGCGATTATTGAAAAACGAACAAGAGAGTATGAAGCGGGGGCGTCTAAGTCAAAGCATGCGGCAAAAAACATTAAGCTAATATTGAATAGCCTTTGTGCAGGGAGCGTCATACCCAGCGCAGTCAACGATATATTGTTCGAAGCTTGGAATAAGGCGCTTTATGCAACGTATGTGAATAATGGCAAAAATAGCCGAGCATGGCGAAACCAGATTCAAATTGCAGAAGACCTTATTTTGAGCGTACAGCCTCAGGTTGATGCCAGCACCCAAGCAAGACGTGCAAAGTTGCTGCCTAAGTTGTTAACTGATTTACATGAAGGCCTTACTGAAATATCTTTCGACCCCTTTAGAGCTCAAGCGTTTTTCTCGCGTCTAGAGGTTGCCCATATAGCGGCGTTTAAAGCTGGAAATGATAGTACCAGTGTAAGTTCTGATAAAGACCCTGCTTCGGCATCGAATAAAAATGAAGCGAATTACCAGGTCGGTGAGGACGACATGGAGGCCTTTGTCAGGCAAGCAAAACATAAAACCAACAAGGTTAAAAATAGGCCAGAGCTATCGGCACCAGCGGTAGATGGCGAGGCGGGAACAATGTTTAAGAATCTAGGTGGCCCTGAGTTGGTACAGATAGCGGGCACCTCGGCTTCTAAAGGGCCGAGGATAGACCAAGAAATAGAAAATATGCTAAAAAGCTTGGAAAGCCCAGAGGAAATACAAGACTCTGAAGCGCTAACTATCGTTGAAGTTGCCGTCGTCGAGGAGGAGGCTGTGGCGAGTGCTTCAAATAAAACACCAGGAAATATTGAAGAAGTTGTTTTTCGCACAGACTCAGATAACCGGCCCCCCACCGCTATTCAACGCCAAAAAATTGAACATGCCCAAAAAGAAATGGAATACCAATTGAAAATTGATGACTTGGAAGTCAATGAGTGGTTTGTATTTAAGTCATCTGATGGCTCCCGGTTTAGAGTGAAATTAATTGAAAAAATGGCCGAAACGAAGGAGCTTGTATTTGTTAATCGCCGCGGACAAAAAGAATTTGTAAAGTCCTATTCAGAAATGGTGTTTGATTTGAATACTGATTCAGTGGCAATGCTGCAAGGCGGATCGCTGATAGATAGGGCGTTTGGGAGCTTATTCGGTAAATTAAAAGAAAGCAAAGCTTCGGACATGGTCATTGACCAAGAGGTGGCTTCGTAGGTAAAGGGCTTCTTGTTGGCGAGTATTGCAGTTGATTGTATACAAACCCTCTGATAACCCTTGAGGGCTAGGTCAAGGATATCTCTAAAAATAGCGACCCTCCTGAGAGCAAGGAAGCCCGCAGGTCGAATCCTCTTGTATAAAGCATACACGAGGATTCGAGTACGAAGCTAATGCAGGGGTCGCGTGAAAAGTGCATTTTAGAAATGCCCTTCGTCACACTAGTAATGGTGCAATAACTAAGCTAACGATGGCCATTACATTAATAAGGATGTTCATAGACGGGCCAGAAGTATCTTTAAAGGGATCGCCGACGGTATCGCCAACCACCACTGCGGTATGCGTGTCAGAGCCTTTTCCGCCTAAATTCCCTTTTTCGACATGTTTTTTAGCGTTGTCCCATGCCCCGCCAGCATTTGCCATCATTAGAGCAAGCAAGACGCACCCCAGCAGTGCGCCACCTAGCATTCCACCAAGAGACTCAGGCCCAAGGACAAATCCGACGATAACTGGTGACACCACGGCAATAATCCCAGGCAAGATCATCTTCTTTAGCGCAGCTTGAGTTGCTATATCGACGCAACGCGCGTTGTCGGGCTTTGCCGTACCCTCAAGAAGTCCGGGGATCTCTCTAAACTGGCGACGGATTTCATGAATCATATCAAAAGCAGCTTCTCCTACGGCGTTCATCGTTATTGATGCAATGACAAAAGGGATGACTCCACCAATGAACATTCCAATTAAAACCATTGGGTTGTTAAGAAGAAGCTGAAACCCCTCTACCTGCATGGAAACCGTTTCTATATAGGCAGTAATGATTGCTAAGGCGGCGAGAGCGGCTGCGCCGATAGCAAAGCCCTTACCAATCGCGGCCGTGGTGTTACCCAGCTCATCGAGTGAATCTGTAATCTTACGGGTGTCTTCTCCAAGCCCTCCCATTTCAGCGATACCCCCCGCATTGTCAGCAATAGGCCCATAGGCATCAATGGCCATGGTGATACCTACAGTGGCTAACATTCCTACTGCCGAGATGCCTACTCCATATAGCCCGGCCATATCACTGGAGAAATAGATCACGCCGGCAATGGTAAACATTGGAATAGCCACCGACTGCATGCCCACAGCAAGGCCCGAAATGATGACGGTCGCAGCCCCTGTTTCGCCAGATGCGGCGATTTTTTTGACCGGTGAGCCAGCCGTATAGTATTCAGTTATTAAGCCGATAATGATTCCCCCAAGAGAGCCTACTAAAACGGCCTTCCATATATCCATGTCGACGGATTGAGAGCCTATTAGCACGTATGCCAATATAATAAACAGCAAAGAGGCGCCCATGGTTCCAATTCGCAGAGAGACTTCTGGAGACTTTGTTGCAAATAATTTGACCAAAAATATTCCGCCAATTGAACACAGCAAGCCCACCGATGCGAGTGCTAAGGGTAAAAACATCAGTGTGCTTCTATCACCGAGAGCAGACAATGCCGTATCTGTAAGCGTTGCCGCTATGGCTATGGTGGCTATCATTGAACCGCAGTAGGATTCGAAAATATCAGAACCCATACCAGCAACATCCCCCACATTATCCCCCACATTATCGGCAATGACTCCGGGGTTACGTGGGTCATCTTCAGGAATCCCCGCTTCAATCTTACCTACCAAGTCAGCGCCTATGTCAGCACTTTTGGTAAAAATCCCACCGCCAACACGGGAAAAAAGAGCAACCACAGAGGCACCCATTGCAAAACCATGGAGGGCGTGACTGGCCTCTGGGTCACTTCCGTAGACGAGATAAAGACCGCCCAGCCCTATTAGCCCAAGAGCGGCTACGGACAACCCCATAATGGAACCACCAAAAAATGCGACGGTAAGGGCTTCCGCGGGGCCACCTGTATGGGCTGCGGTGGTGGTGCGTACGTTAGCGCGCGTGGCGGTATTCATGCCGATATAACCAGCCGTGCCAGAGGTTAGTGCGCCGATGACGAAACAAATAGCAGTATTGATACCAAGAAAAAAGTAGAGAAAAACAAGTAGAATTAGAGCGAAATAAGCTAGCATCTTGTATTCAGTTTTAATGAAAACCATCGCGCCAAGATGAATTTGCTCTGCTATTTCAGCAACAAGCCCCTCTCCTTCGGGGTATTTTTTTACAACTCGATAGAAAAAAAATGCGATAAATAGGCCGAAAATGCCGAGAAGTGGGGGTGCAAAATGCATGGTTTCCATAAAAGCCCTCATAAAGTAAGTTCGATTTAAATACGACTACTGTATTGGCCTAGTACACACGAACTGCATTTTCATCCTT
>JAHRVS010000330.1 GCA_019090565.1 Gammaproteobacteria bacterium | reverse complement strand
CAAGCAGCCGTTCTGCTGGCAAAGAAATACGGTACAAAGGAAAAAAGGTAATTATTCAAAATCTTGAAGATTTTGACTTCTCGAAGGCAGAGATTGGTCTTTTTTCAGCAGGCGGGTCGGTTTCTGAAAAATACGCGCCCATTGCAGCAGCAGCAGGGTGCGTGGTGATTGACAATACCTCTCACTTCCGTAATGACGATGATATTCCGTTGGTTATTCCTGAAGTAAACCCTCATGCAATCGCTGGCTACACACAACGAAATATTATCGCTAATCCAAACTGCTCGACCATTCAAATGTTGGTCGCATTAGACCCTATTCAAAAAGCGGTAGGTATTTCTCGCATAAACGTTGCAACTTACCAGTCGGTTGCTGGGACGGGTAAAAACGCCATTGAAGAGCTCGCTGGGCAATCGGCACGTTTAATGAATGGGCAAGAGGTAGAGAACAATGTGTATCCCAAACAAATTGCGTTTAATGTATTGCCCCAAATTGATACATTTCAAGAAAATGGTTATACCCGTGAAGAAATGAAAATGGTTTGGGAAACCAATAAAATTTTTGAAGATGACAGCATTAAGGTAAATCCCACCTGCGTACGAGTGCCGGTTTTTTATTGTCACTCAGAAGCCATTCATATCGAAACCAAAGAAAAAATCACTGCCATAGAAGTACGGGCATTACTTGAAAAAGCTGAAGGTGTCGTGGTCCTAGATGCCCATGAAGATGGCGCATACCCCACCGCAATTACTGAATCAGTGGGTAAGGACGAGGTCTTTGTTGGCCGTATTCGAGAGGATATCTCCTATGAAAACGGCATTGATATGTGGGTAGTGGCTGATAATGTTCGTAAGGGCGCCGCATTGAATAGCGTGCAAATTGCTGAAGTGTTAATTGAAAAATATTTAAAGTAATTAGCCAAAATAAGCTTATAGATAACCTTAGCTTTCACTAGGGCGCAGCAATCCAATTCCTGTGCCCTAGTGAATATCTCGCACATAACCATATCCACAACGTTAGGCGGCAGGCGGGCTTCATGCAGCTGGAGAATGAACTTCATCGGAGCTGCCTTCTAGAGGGTTCAACCTGTCATCGCGACAACACCCTTGTGCGCTCGGTTTAAAACCAGCATGTTGATAGCATAGGCTTTATAAGCCCGTTTTTATATTGCAAAGTACCGCTATGCGTCACCATATTGCCACACTCCTCTACACATTTACCTACCGAATCCTGCTTCAATCCGGATAAGCGATGTGGATCTATTTTACCTTTTTGGCTGCCTCAATGCAGGCATGTAGAAATGCACTACAAAGCCAACTTGGCAAACACGTTAGCATCGCCGGTGTTGTATTCGCGCGGTTTTCTATCGCAGCACCAATCTCTGTTGTATATTTGATCGTTATATATATGGTGTGGCCTCCCGAAGACACTTTTTCTTTAACCAGAAAATTCGTAGCATATGTTTTTGGTGCATCGGTTATGCAAATAACTGCTACAGCACTTATGGTTAGGCTATTTAAATTGAGGAGTTTTGCGATTGGCGTGGGGCTGGCAAAAAGTGAGGCGATATTCGCCACCATACTTGGCATAATATTTTTTGGTTTGAATTTAAGTGCCTCAGGTTGGGCTGGCGTATTAATCGGCGGAGTCGCTGTATTCATTATGAGCCGCAAAAATATATTAGGCGGATTCTCGCCGGAAACGCTACTTGTTGGGTTGGGCTGGGCTGCGGCGCCGCATTTGCGCTTACATCATTATGGATCCGCGAAGCAAGCCTAACTTTAAACTTGCCAGTCTTTCACCGGGCCGCCTGGGTATTAAATTGCGTGATGCTTTTACAAGCCCTATCATTGCTGGTGTATTTGTTATTTAAAGAAAAAAACACACTTAAAGCTGTCTTTGAAAGACCAAAATTAATAATATTATTGGGAATTACAAGCTGTCTATCATCAATAGGGTGGTTTACTGCGATGGCTATCGAGGCTGTCCCATATGTAAAAACATTGGGCCAAGTTGAGGTTTTCTTCACTGTGCTTATATCGATATATTGGCTGCGAGATCGCATTAGAATAAATGATATCTCTGGGCTGGTTCTTATTGCGATAGCTGCGATATTGGTAATGTGGGATGAAATATAGACTCTACTATCGATGGACTATTGAGGTAACACGGGCTCACACCTAGGGGCTTTAATAACGCCTGAGAAGGAAGTATCAATTGCAATAACCCACCTCAATAACCGGCTAAAAAACTTAATTACGAAATTACAGCCAAACTAATGGCTGAACAGATAGTTCGTTTATGAGTTTAAACTGTTATGCACTTCAGGCTTGAATCCGCCAGAGAGGGAAAACACGTTGAGGGGGACATTATCAAGGTGCGCCTGAATTTTTTCAGTAGCGCTTTTAGCCGGCAATATTTATGCGGCTTGGCTTTTGCTAGTGTCAGGGTTTTTTGGTGCAAGGGGGAAGCCGTTACTCTTACGCTTGAATGGAATTCTTTATTTGAGTAGGGCCCAGATCATCCCTTATTGCTAAATAACAACTAGCAGGGTATGTTTAATATGTTCGTTTTAGTTATAAGTATATAAAAAATAAAAAGGCATATTTATGAGATCAGCAACTATAGCGGTAGGTTTATGGGTGTGTACGTTTTTTTCAGGTGCGTTACTTGCCTCCTCTGGCAACGAAGAGGGGAAAAAGGTTTATGAGCTTACCTGTAAGAGTTGTCACGCAGAAAAAGGTGATCATACTTCTATTGATGGAAAGCATGCAAAACGTAAGGCCCCTCCGATGGCGATGGTAAAAAAACACTACATGAAGCGCTATTCTGAGCGTGATGACTTCGTGGCGGCGGTATCTGCATGGGCTGCCGCGCCAAATAAGGATAAAGCGTTGTTAAAACATGCAGTTAGCCATCTTGGTTTAATGCCCGCTCAAAACTTCGATAACGACACGCTTAAAAAGGTCGCTGCGTATATCTATGATGAAGATATGGGTAAAGCGGGCTGTGGTAAACATGGTGGCAAGGGTGACAAGCATGAAAAGGCAGGCGGTATGAAATGCGGTGAGAAATCAGGGAAAGCTGATAGTTGTGGATCAGGTGGCCATGGAGGTGGCTCTGCCAAAGGGGGGTGTTGCTCTGGTGGTCATGGGAGCGATTCTGCCAAAGGTGGATGCTGTTCCGGCGGTCATGGTGAAGGTAAAGAAAAAGGTGCCTGCTCTCATTAATAGACCTATCAGCGGCTTGCTTGTTTGGTGTATGCCGCTGATATTAAATGCTAGATGTTAGCTTATTTAGTTAACGCCTTTGAAATTATTAAACTTGATGTAAATCAGGGTTGCACACGTTTTTTAAGGGTCTATATAGCTCTATTGTGTGGCATAACTTTGGGCGAGGCTCCTCCTCTGTATTGATAGCTAGGCTAACCTCAAGAGCGCATTACTTCTTCAACAGATATGGCTGTGACATCATAGCCTGCGTTGTCTGGTATACAAAGCATTGCCCCTGTTTCTTGTTGCTCTGTCCAAGGCATAACGGTAACGACCTCATTTCGTGCTGTTGATGAAATGGCATCTTCTACTGAGCTATATTGGGCGAGGCGCATTAAATTCATGCGTGTGGGGAATATAACCTTCAGCTTGCCTTCTTCGGCATCGCTAATGGCTTTTTGCGGTGTGATCCAAATGGAATCGACAGACTCTCTGCCGTCATGGCTGCCGGTTTGCCCTTCGGGTGCTCTGGCAAGGTAGAAGTGTGTATCGAAGCGTTTGGGCATCATTTCAGGTGTTACCCAGTGCGCAAAGTGGTGCAGCTCGT
>JAHRVS010000329.1 GCA_019090565.1 Gammaproteobacteria bacterium | reverse complement strand
TGGATCCAAAGCTAGAAGCTAAACGGCATGCAGCGGTCACTGAAAAGCAGGGTGAGCCTAACTTTCTCGACACTGAACACGTAGAGCTAGTCGGGCCCCATGATCCTATCGGGTGGAAGAAGGCTGGGGTTCAGGAGGGCGTGTATAGAAAGCTCCGTCTTGGTAAGTACCCCATTGAAGCAAGCCTTGATTTGCACCGTTTAACAGTTGCCCAAGCGAGGCAAGAGGTGTTTAAGTTTATTCAAGAATGTCAAAAACGCCAAATTCGTACTGCTGTCATCACTCATGGCAAGGGTGATCGTAGTGAAACGCCCGCTAAAATAAAAAGTTTTGTAAACCATTGGTTACAACAGTTGCCGCAAGTCCTTGCTTTTAATAGTACTCAGCAGCAGCATGGGGGAGTGGGTGCAGTTTATGTGTTGATTCAGAAAAGCGAATCGAGCAAACTCTCCGCTCGCGAGCAGTTCAATAAACGATCACCAAATAAAAAGTCAGGAGAATGAGTGCAATGCCTTCAAAAAGGGGGGTTCTATATGGGGTGGTCAGTTACGTGTTTTTTCTTGGCGTGCTTGGCTACCTAGTCCTGTTTGCTGCAGAGTTATGGGTGCCTTGGACAGCGGGCTCCGGTGTTTCTGAGGATTTATGGGGAGACAGCCTCTTTAATCTGTTCTTGATTTCATTGTTTGGGGTACAGCATTCGGTTATGGCACGGCCAAGCTTTAAAGCATGGTGGCTAAAGTTCGTTCCCGAATACCTTGAGCGTAGCCATTACGTGATGATTTCCACTTTGGTTATGCTCGTCGTAATGGTGTTTTGGCGACCTATAGGCGTGATCTTGTGGCAATTCGAAAATGAAGTAATGGTCAGCATTCTTTGGGCTGGTTTTGCTTTAGGTTGGCTTCTGACTGTTTTCTCTACCTTTCTGACGGATCATTTTGACCTATTTGGCTTACGGCAGGTGTACTTGCATTATGTAGAAAAAACATACACTGAAGTGGGCTTCAGTGAGCACTTGTTCTATAAGCTGGTTCGCCATCCGATGATGCTGGGGATGCTAATGGGGTTTTGGTTAACACCCTTTATGACCTTGGGCCACCTAGTATTAGCGACAGGGTTTAGTATTTATATATTGGTAGGTATTCATTTTGAAGAGCGCGCGCTCTTAGCCAGCTTGGGTGAAGACTACCGGTCGTATCGGGAAAAAACGCCAAAGTTATTCCCTAAATTTATTAAATAATGATCCAAGACGGTTGTTAATTCGGGAGCGATTATGTCTACCGCCATTGAAAAACAAATACAGCAGCTGGAAGCTGGGGTGATAGCGCCGGTTGATGAATTTAAAGGAGAATGCCGCACTGCCCCACCTATAAGCGAGGATGCTTCGCATAAGCCAGTGAGGGCCGCGGTGGTTATTTCTCTCGCTGTTATCGCTTTGGCTTATTTTTCTATAGATCAATGGGAGCGTATTGAGGGGCTTTTTCAGCAAGCAGCGCCGCTGAGTCAACATGACACCCCCACCGATGTCAGTGGAGCACCACCGAGGGTTGCCGAGACACCTATCTCAGGCCAAATAAGCAGGCGCCCTGATGGCCAGCCTTCGGTAACTAATACAGTTAGCACAGCGCCTTTGCCAGATATTAATAGTAGTGATGCACTTTTCCGTAAAAAGTGGTTGGAGCTGTGGGCTGGTGGTCCTATTGTGCCTTGGGGCAATACCGAGCAAGTAGTGCGAAAAAGTACCGCTGTATTAGATGGCCTTTCTCAGGGGAAAGTGGTTCGGAATTTATTGGGTGTTCTTGCCTTGCATCGCCCATTTATTGCGAAGAAAGTGGTTTCCGCTAATCAAGGCGAGGGGAGTGTAGACGTTTATCATTTCAATCCAGAAAGTTATAACCGGTATTCGCCCTTCGTCGAATCTATCACCTCTATTGATGCTGCCCAGTTAGTTAGCTTCTACCTGCATTTAAGCCCCTTGTTCTACGAGGCGTATGTTGAGCTGGGCTATCAAAGCGGTGACGTGAACACGCTTTTCATGAATACTCTGGCACAAATCCAAGCGGCACCGGCGCTGAGTTGGAATGTTCGTTTAATTCGACCAAAGGTTTTATTTCAATTTGAGGACCAAGAGCTGGAGCAGCGTAGCGCGCTTGATAAGCAGCTATTCAGAATGGGGCCAAAAAATATGCGAGCACTTCAGCAAAAAGCTCGAGAAATTGAAGTTGAATTATACCGAGCTTTGAATCAGTAAAGCCGAAAAATAGATGCCCCAAGCCCAAGGTTTGTATAAAAGCGGTTAACTCCCATACATATAAATGCCCGCAAAGAGCATTGCTAGCCATAAGATAGATGAAAAAATCATACACACCCAAGATGCTTTTTTTAGCTCGTCAAGGCTAGGGATTTCTTCCTTGGGGCCTATGTGTGTTTCCTGAAGTACGAGTGAAACACGTTTAAAAATAAACGTATGGCTCAAAACAGACAGGATAAACATCGCTGCAGCGGCGGTTCC
>JAHRVS010000328.1 GCA_019090565.1 Gammaproteobacteria bacterium | reverse complement strand
TACACAAAGTTATCAACAGCTTTTGTGGAAAAGTTTCAGGAGGGGTAGATACTTACAGTAAGGCTGATCAAAGCGCATTAGCATAAATAACAACAGGCAAGAAGTCTCTATATTCCAACAAAAACAAATAGTTACAAGACTTGTTGTTTTGTTGGGCTGCCGACAGCGTCCTCGCTTCCCTAAAACACCACGCTGACTCCGCGCGCCAATTACTACCGAAAGGAGTCACCATATGACGATTAAAAGGAAAAATAGAGCCTCCGCTCGAAGCGCTACCCCGGAAACTCCTCCATTTTAAAACAGAACTGGGAGCGGAGTGACGCATCAGGCGCCAGCCATTCGCAAGATAGTGCTCACCGCTGAAGACACAAAAAGCCACTTCTACAGTTTTTCAGGAAGATGCTGACTAATATTTCTCGCTAATTGGTCTAGCTTTGCCCTCTTTTTGTCTTTCCCGAAAAAATTCAGCATGCGCGTCAAAAACGTCCAGGCAACTTTAGCGATGTCTCCGTGCTCACGCGGCAAGACATGGATGTGTACGTGCGGTACATGCTGGTTTGCGGCTTTACCATCATTCACTAATAAATTGGCGCCATCAAGCGTAATACCCGCGGTGCGCTGAGCCAGCAGCACAGCGTTTGCGACTTTAAATAAATGCTCTCGCAAGGCATCATCTAGTTCGTGCAGAAAGGCCCCATGCGTTTTAGGAATAACCAGTGTATGCCCTTCCTTAATGGGGAATATATCCATAAACACTAGGCATTGCTCATCCTCATATACAATACTCGCAGGCATTTCCTTCTTCGCAATTTGACAAAAAATACACTCGGCCATTTGGCACCTCTACTCAATCCACTTTTCTTGGGAAAAGTGTCCAGCGAAAGGTTACCGCATTGGGATTCTAGAGAAAATAGCATTACACTTTGATTTGTGTCTATTTAATCGATTCTTGAGGTCCCTTTTACCCCATCTATCCGTGCTGCATTAGCCCGCTAGGAGCCCTATCTTTGCTAAATAGGAATGTTGTTTCACTCACCCTTGCCCAGTCCTTCGCCATGACCGGCCCCGCTATATCCGTATTGCTGGGCGGAATTGTAGGCAATACCCTTGCCCCTTCACCTCAATGGGCGACCCTTCCCGTCGCCTTAATGGTGATCGGCGGGGCGCTTACGATTATCCCTGCCGCCCGCTTAATGCAAGCTGTCGGTCGTAAACTGGCGTTTATATCCGCCGCTGGAATTGGCGTTTCTTCTGGGCTCATTGCAGCCTATGGTATCACTAGCGAGGTTTTCGCCATTTTTTGCCTAGCCTGCTTTCTGATTGGCGTCAATAACGCCTTTGTGCAGCAGTATCGATTTGCCGCAGCCGAAAGCGTTCCTAGCGAAGGTGCTAGCAAAGCCATATCCTTCATGATGCTGGGGGGAATCGTTGCCGCCTACATAGGACCTGAAGTAGCAACATTACTGGTAAACAGTCTAGGCAAACACCTTTATGCAGGGTCGTTTGTCGGACTCAGCGTTCTAATGATAGGAGCAATTCTATCCTTACTCTTTTACCAAAACACACTACCTGACAAACTCGCCAGAGTCGAAAACCTTCCTGCTCGTAAGACTGGAGCTTTAGTTCGACAACCCCTCTTTATCACTGCGGTCGCGGCCAGCACCGTTGCCTCAGGTATGATGGGCTTAATCATGACGGTCACCCCAGTTAGCATGCATGTGCACAGCGGATTTTCTGTTGGGGATACCGCGACGGTGATTCAAAGCCATATCATTGCGATGTTTTTACCCTCTCTGGTGAGCGGGTACTTGGTGGCACGTTTTGGGGTGTTTCGCATGATGATCGCAGGTGCACTGTCGATGGCTGCCTGTATCGGATTTGCTTTGTGGGACAGTAATTTCTTGAATTATTGGACGGCCCTTATTCTACTGGGTGTCGGATGGAATTTTTTGTTCATTTCCGGTACCACTGCCCTCACCCAGACTCACCGTGATTCAGAAAAGTACACAGTTCAAGCCATCAATGACACTTGCATTTTCGGATTTCAAGCATTGACGGCCCTCAGTGCTGGAGCAATTATGGGAGCTTTTGGCTGGGACGTTGTGCAATGGGCCTGCCTGCCATTTATTCTAATACTAATGGTAGGAGTTGCTTACACATCACGAATAAAGCCGGTGCCAATCACCAAGCTTGCAACCAAGTAAGCGCAACCGTCCCCACCTTCAATGCACTCAGTATGGCAACGGTATTTCTTATTTTTCCTGTTCTTCAGGCTATTTAAAACAAGGTGGAATTTCAAACCCTCGTGTTTCATTAATCACCGGTTACCCAATGGGTGATTACCGCCCGTTTAAATGTACTTGGAACTACCGATAAAAAAAGGCATCATTAAACCATTCAGCCCCTTTTAAACCACATGTAAAGCAAGTCTGAACTCAACCCATGGCCATTAACGCATAAAAGCGACATCTACATACCAAGGAAAACCTGCAATGCCTATTTATGAAGACAACACCTTTACTATTGGGAATACGCCTCTTGTACGCCTGAGCCGCATTACTGATGGAAAGGTCTACGGTAAAATTGAGAGTCGAAACCCAGCCGCTTCTATCAAGTGTCGAATCGGTGCCAACATGGTATGGGATGCAGAGAAACGCGGCGCGCTCAAACCAGGGATGACCATTGTTGAACCCACCAGTGGCAATACCGGAATCGCCCTCGCATACGTTGCTGCCGCAAGGGGCTACAAATTAAAGCTGACCATGCCATCCAGCTTTAGTCTCGAAAGAAGAAAAGTCATGAAGGCCTTGGGTGCAGAACTCATACTCACCGACCCAAAAATAGGCATCAAAGGTGCCATCGCTGCCGCACAGAAAGTGGTTGACAGCGACCCTGCATCCCATTTGATGCTTCAGCAGTTCGAAAACCCTGCAAATCCCGAAATTCACGAAAAAACCACTGGGCCAGAGATCTGGCAAGACACCGATGGTGAGGTAGACATTGTCATTGCCGGCGTGGGCACCGGTGGAACCATTACGGGTATATCGCGTTACATTAAAAACACCCAAAAGAAAGCGATCACTGCTGTCGCTGTAGAGCCCACAGACTCCACTTCGATCACCAATACAATGAATGGTGAAGATATCCAGCACGCTCCCCACAAAATCCAAGGAATTGGCGCAGGCTTTATTCCTAAAAATCTTGACTTATCACTTATTGATCAAGTGGAACAAATAAGTAATGAAGATGCTATGAAATATGCACACTTACTCATGAAAAAAGAAGGCATTCTAGCAGGCATTTCCAGTGGAGCGGCCGTCGCGGCAGCAGTAAGAGTCGCAGAGCAAGAGCAACATAAAGATAAGACAATTGTTGTCATACTGCCAGACTCTGCAGAACGATACCTATCTACTGCACTTTTTGAAGAAGAATTCAGTGAGCAAGAAACTACCCAATAACCATACGTAATAGCCAGGAGGCACCTCCCTTGCTTGGCCGCGGGGAGGTTTAATTAAGCACAAAGCAATTTCACTTATTTGATTTTTACTTAAGGGCTTCTCTAAAAATACCTGAATCCGTTACCGACAAAACGTTGCCACGCTTATCTACCGCTTACAACAATGTTGTGAGAAGTCGATCATACCCGCATCGCTTATTTTAGCGCTGCACCAAGGAATACCTCTCCAATGAATCAGGTTATTTGCTTCAATAAACCTTTCCAGGTTCTTTCTCAATTTACAGACAAAGAAGAACGCAGCTGCTTGGCAGACTTTATTCACTATAAAGGCTACTACCCTGCGGGAAGGCTCGATTATGATTCGGAAGGACTTATTTTGCTAACAAATGATGGGGCGCTACAGCAACGAATCAGCCATCCTCGTAAAAAAATGGCCAAAACATACTGGGTGCAGGTTGAAGGGCTACCCAACGAAAATGATATCAAACCTCTGCGTTCTGGTATCGAACTGAAGGATGGCCCAACAAAAAATGCAGCCGTGCGCATTATGCAGCCACCAACCCTATGGGATCGTAACCCACCTATTCGCGAAAGAAAAAACTTGCCCACTAGTTGGCTAGAAATAAGCCTGACCGAAGGCCGAAATAGGCAAGTCAGGCGCATGACCGCAGCCATCGGCTTCCCCACTCTGCGTTTAATCCGTTACTCTATCGGCCCTTGGAATATTAACAACCTTAAATCAGGTCACTGGGTTTTTGCAGACATCCCATTGGATGATCATCAAGAAGCCAGGCCGCCAAACACAAAGCCACAACGGAAAGCCCCACCCAAACGGAATCGTCGCAAACCATCACGAAAATAACCCTCAGGACAACTTTAAAGCTTATGCGTTTTGTTTTTTAACAATGCAATGCTAACAATTTAGCCCCAACGAGAAACGGTAACTGTCTGGCACTCTCTTTAACACTCCCTTTTAATTCGATTTCCATCGGTCCGACTTGCTCGTATCACTAAGCTTTGCGTCCACCCATTGATCACCTGTAGAAAAACATTCTTTTTTCCAAAATGGCGCCTGTGTTTTTAGGGTATCGATGACAAATTCGCAGGCGCTAAATGCTTCACTACGATGAGAACTCGCTACGCCTACAAACACAATCTGCTCATCAGGCGTGAGACGTCCAATGCGATGAATAATGATAACGCGCTCTATATTCCAGCGAGATTTCGCCTCGGTAGCAATACGCTCTAAACTTTTTTGCGTCATTTGTGGGTAATGTTCCAGCTCAATGGCATCGAGGCGGCTTTCATCGGAAAACTCCCTCACAAAGCCGACAAAACTTACTACTGCGCCAATATGGGACCCCATACTATGTAAAGCATTTATTTCAGCTCCCGTATCAAAGTCTTCCATTTGTAATCGGATCATCGCGCTAACCTCCCGTAACTGGGGGGAAAAATGCCAGCTCATCGCCCGCTTCAAGTTGGTGATCGCTTGTTACCATTTCATGGTTCAAGGCGCTTAGCACACTCTGGTCCGATGCAAAGGCTTGCTGCCATATTTCATCCCGCTTCTGAAGGACCGCCCTAACGCTGCTGATATTACCGCAATTATCAGGCAGGTCTATAATTTCATCTGAAATACCCAGTTTTTCTCGCAACCGAGCAAAATAACAAACCTTAATGCGCATGCTGATTGCCCTCTAGCTTGTTAATAATTCGTTTCATTTGATTTCCAGTGGCCGCTTTTACCGCCCAGCTTTTCTACCAGTTTTATCTCACCGATTATGATCCCTTTGTCGACCGCTTTGCACATGTCATAAACCGTGAGTGCAGCGATAGAAGCTGCGGTTAGTGCTTCCATTTCGACGCCAGTTTTACCCGAAAGCTTACATCGACTCGTCACCAGAATCTGGCCCGTTTCACGATTCACGTCAAAATCCACTTTGATGGAGGTGAGCATCAGTGGGTGACACAGCGGAATGAGGT
>JAHRVS010000327.1 GCA_019090565.1 Gammaproteobacteria bacterium | reverse complement strand
CGATGACTCTTATTGACCAATGTCTATTCCTTGAAGGCGGTATTTTCGTCGACCAACAGATAGAAGGTCTCATTTTTTTTCACCATTCCCAACTCGGTACGCGCTCGCTGTTCAATGGCTGCCGTGCCCGTTTTCAAGGCCCTGACTTCTTCAGCCAGTCGTTCGTTACGCGCGATAAGCAAATCGTTGTCACTGCTACGTTGGTGCAGTTCTCGCTGTACGGCACGAAGGTCTGCGAAGCTTCCCTCTCCTACCCAGAGACGCGTTTGAAAGTATGCAATAAAGAACAGCAGTCCTGCTATAAACAGACTGCGACCATTTAATGTTACTGGCATACCGCACTCTCCATGTTTAAACACCTGCCTAAATTAAGCGGGCTGTTTGGCAACCGCATTGACTATAACAAACGTCAGTATAGAGCAGCCGCCATTTATATATACGGCACCTCTAAAAATAGTAACTTCCATGGGAGGGCAAGAAAGCCCCGCTAGCCAACCCTCAGTGTATAGAAAATACACGGTATGCTGCATACCGGTTTTGAAGGAACCTTAGCCGCTGACACAGCTGCCGCGTGAAAAGTGCGCTCTTAGAGATACCCAGTAGTTACTATATAACAAGCTAAGTTTAACCTCTCAAAGCGAGAGAAAACACCTAAATCAATAGATCAACCCGTCACAACGTGACTTCTCATCTATACTGATTAAGTCGTTCGAGATAACGGCTCCCACCTTAAACAGCCCTTTTTTATACTTACAATCAAGGTGATTCAATTTCAATGGATAAGTGGCCCCATAAAATACTCATTCTAACAAGCGATGAAACTGATCAAGAGCTGTTTGAATGCATGTTAGGCGATGACTACAAAGTCATGTTCACCACGGACCACTCTGAGGCCATAACTTTTAGCCAGCGCGAACACCCTGATATTGCCATCGTATCGTGTGATTGCACCGAAGACGACAAGCACAATAAATTAGACCGCCCCATTATTACGCTTATTAAAGAAACAGCCCAAACCTCTGAAGCGGCCTATGTCATTCTATTTGGTGACGGCAGTGCTGACTGTAAAATTAATGGCTTTACCGCCGGTGCAGATGAATATTTACCCAAACCCTTTAACCCCATTGAATTCCATTCTCGACTAGCAAGCATCACTGTTCTCCACGAACGAACAATCAAAGCGCAAGAACTCGCCGCAAGTGCACGGCAAACAGCTTTTGATGCCATGGAGGCCAGCAGCGAGTTAGGCATAGTCATGCGTTATGCTGATAGCATTAATGGCATCACTGGTTTTAAGGAGCTCGGCGATGCCCTCATTAGCGCAACAAATTCCATTGAAATAAAATGCAGTTATCAGTTTCGGCTAACGGACCGCACCATCACCGATGGAAACCCCTTGGGTGCGCTTGATGAGCGCGTTATGAACGAACTCCATGAGCGCGGCCCTATTTTGGATTTTGGTAAGCGTTCTATCTTCAATCAATCTCATATCTCGATACTCGCCAAGAACATGCCTGACGAAAGCAGCATGAAATTTGGTCGACTCAAGGATAACTTGCAGATTATCTGTAGCGCTACGGAAAACAAAATTTGCATATTGAATGCTGAATTAGCGCTAAAAGAGCAGAAATCCACAGAAACAACCCAGGCCATCCAGCGCAGCTACACCCAGCTCAACCAGATCAGCGTAGAGCTTGACAACATGGAGGTAGAAATCACGCAAACCATGCAATGGCTTAAGACCGGATTAGAAGAGAAGCTGCTTTTTCTTGGGCTAAGCGAAGAACAAGAAACAGCCGTGACCGACCTGCTGGACGACACCATCGAAAGAATTGGCCAAAGCTATAACATCGGCGTAGAAATAAACAACCATTTAAAAGAAACCAAGGGCATTCTAAACCACGTCGTCCGCAGCCTTTAGGGGCTGCCGCAGGTAACCCGCCTAACAAATACCCGCAACAAACCACTCACCACTCAAATTAACGCCGTTATCCGCTAATTTGAGTGGGAGCCCGCTGGCAGCCCTTAAGCGCACCTATAAAAATAGTAATTTTCATGTGAGAGCAAGGAGTTGGCGCAGCTATCACGTGAAACGTGCATTTTTAGAGATACCCTTAAATTTTAAATTCAGCACGCCCGCGATAAGGGGCATTGCCCTGCAGAGCATCCTCAATCCGCAGCAAACGGTTATATTTTGCAACTCGGTCTGAACGACACAGTGAACCGGTTTTTATCTGCCCCGCCCCCGTGGCAACCGCCAAGTCGGCAATCGTCGTATCTTCGGTTTCACCCGAACGATGAGAGATCACGGCAGTATAACCGGCATTCTGGGCCATATTGATAGCATCGAGTGTTTCACTCAGGCTACCAATCTGATTAAACTTGATCAAAATAGAGTTGCCAATATTCTTATCAATGCCTTCTTGCAGAATACTCGTATTGGTTACAAATAGATCATCTCCCACTAGCTGAACTTTGTCTCCCAGCCTTTGAGTGAGCAAGGCCCACCCTTCCCAGTCACCTTCGTCAAGGCCATCTTCAATAGACACTATGGGGTAGCGTTCGCTTAAATCTGCCAAAAAGTCGACAAACTCGGCTGAAGTCAGTGACTTCCCTTCGCCGGTGAGTTCGTATTTACCGTTTTTATAAAACTCCGAAGCCGCACAATCTAGCGCCAGCGTTACGTCTTCGCCTGGCGTGTAACCCGCGCTCTGTATCGCCTTCATAATAACTTCAAGGGCCGCCTCATTAGAAGGCAGGTTTGGAGCAAAGCCGCCCTCATCACCCACCGATGTACTCAAACCAAGTGACTGTAATTCTTTTTTAAGGGCGTGAAAGATTTCAGCCCCACAGCGAAGCGCCTCGCTAAAGCTGTTAACGCCCACCGGCTGTACCATGAACTCTTGGATATCGACATTGTTATCGGCATGCTCACCGCCATTAATGATGTTCATCATTGGCACTGGCATGCTGTATTTGCTTTCGCTGCCATTTAACTTGGCAATATGCTCGAACAGAGGAATATTCTGCTCGGCAGCCGCCGCCTTAGAGGCTGCCAAAGAAACCGCCAAAATGGCATTGGCACCAAACTTAGCTTTGTTATCAGTCCCATCAAGGGCAATCATTTTATTATCCAGTGCGCGCTGATCAAGGCAATCCATGCCCAGTAATGCTTCCCGAATATCATTATTCACAGCGGCAACGGCATTCAATACGCCTTTACCCAAATAGCGTGCTTTATCGCCGTCACGCATTTCCAGAGCTTCACGAGAGCCTGTCGAGGCACCAGAGGGTGCGCAGGCACTGCCCATAACGCCAGACTCAAGGGTGACCTCTGCTTCAACGGTAGGGTTTCCCCGTGAATCCAACACTTCACGCGCATAGATGTTCGCAATTTTTGTCATGGGATCAT
>JAHRVS010000326.1 GCA_019090565.1 Gammaproteobacteria bacterium | reverse complement strand
TTCTAAAAAAGGCGGTCCAAGAATATAATGTAGGGGTAGCTTCTAAAATTAGTTTTGGCCCTAGCAAAAGTTTCATTGAGCTAACTTATAGATTTTGATGTAGTACAAGCTCTATAAGGACACCCACTATAACTATTCTTATATCGGATGGATTTTCCAGTAATAATGTTGATATTTTTCCGGTATTCAACGGATGCGTCCGTATATTATTCAGCGCTTTGCTGTAAGTAGTTGAATATATGGGAAAATAAAAATATGCACGGCGTAATATACGGAATTGAATCGAGTTGAATATACGGACGCATCCCACTTTAACTCCTATGGTGAGTTGAGTTCTAGCGGTAATCGCTTGATTTGTATTGAAAAAGTGCTAGATTTTGGGGATTCGAGGAAATAATATACGGAATAATGATTGTTCGAGTCTGGCTCAGTATGAGAAACATTATTACGAAGAGTGCGCCCAATAGGGTGTCTACTTTTTGTGGGGAACACCAACGTAAAAGCGAGTACGCATGGAAAAGGATTTCGGCTTACTATTATTATATTGGTAAGCCTTCTTGCCGGCTGCCTCGAATCAGAGTTCGAGCTAGCAGAAAGCTCCAGGCTTCCGGAGTGGATAATCCTGCCTGATGGCATGGCGCGCAATGATGTAACAGTCAGCCTATCTTATTACACAGGCAATAATTTCAAGTTGGTTTTGCGCGAGAAGGGATCGAGCTGGTTTTCCTCTCTACAAACTATTAAAGGCACTAATGAGCACCACCCTGAATATTGGGGGTGGGCGCAAGATGATTGGCCAGCTAGAAATCACCCGGCATTTGTGGTTCTTAGTGTAAACGGGGAAACCGAAATAGTAGAACACAAAAAAATGGAACCTATATTCTACATCGCTAATCAACAAGCTGTGGAGAAAGTAGTCCGTGCCAAGTAAGCGTTTTACATAACGGCCAATGATCGCCTGTGGCAGGATAGCTTTAAGCGCTGCTTCGCAGCAAAGTTTCCCATTGCCTTGACGTTAGAATTAATATGGATATTCAGATAAATGGAAAAAAACAAGTCAGTAATATTTCTAATCGTATGGTTCACTTGGGCTGCAGGTAAATGTCTAGATTCAATCGTTCGATATTCGATGACCTCTGACTACTACATATTTTCAGCGATAGATATGTCGCCAGTCTACTTCATCTTTGTGTTTTCAATTTTTTCGTTAAATACAGCTACGGTATTTTATTTATTTAGGCCGACGCTAGTAGGAATATATGTTGCGATCACCGCACTGATTGTTGCTTTCATACAGAATATGGTTTCAATGTCTCTTGCTTTAAAAGATTTAGAGGGTGCGAAGGAAGCTTATGCAATTGGTAGGGTGGGGAGGGGATTGAGTGTTCGTGATGGCGCGCTAGATATGATATTTTCACAAAATGGAATTATTACAGCATCAGCCATAATGACGGTGTTCTATTTTCTAGTGGCGTATGTTGTTGTGCGAAACAAGAGTTATTTTGGTTACGTGCGATCAGTATAGTAGAAGACTGCCTAATCTCTAACAAGGGCAATGCACGGGAAAAATACTGTGTTAGGCGACAATAATGATTTACGACCTCAAGCTTATTGCTGAGTTATCTAAAGAGCTAGGCTTTAACAAAGTCAAGAGTACGGAAGACTTAGTGGAAATTGAAATTTTTGAGAATGCTAGTTTAGTGTTTCAAAACATTGATGGTGGTACCGATTCGTTGGTTGGATTTAGAGACGCTCCATCGCATAGCCATGGTGACATGATGTTCAGTGGTCCCGAAGGCCGTTATATTGAAATGCCGTACGTAGATATCATTTCAGAAATAAGAAAGGGTAAAGTGCTAGTTTGTGAGCTACACAACAGCGGCATCCTAAAAGATCGATTTTTGGTTCACAAAGATCTAGTGGATGAGTTTAAATATATGGAGCCGGGCGATGAGATCAGAGTGCGTCAATGCGCCTAACAAGCACAGGCTGCCGGACGTTGAACCTCCCCCGCTTTAAAGGACACAAAATCCTAACTAAGGAAGATGTGTCCCATGCCAAAGTACAACAAACCTCGCCGTACCTGGAAATACTCTCAGGAATTTAAAGCTGCTGCTGTTGAGATGTCTTATCTTGATGGTATAACAAGCAACGATGCTGCTGAAAATCTTGATATTCATGCCTGTATGCTGCCTAGTTGGCGTGAAGAATATCGATGTGACTGGCGCAAGCGAAAACTCCCAGAAAGAACGAAAACCGATTCTCAGTTAATGCCGATCATTCAAAGCATCTACGATGATGGGAAAGGAGCCTATGGTAGCCCAAGAGTCTTTAAAGCCCTACAAAAGCAGGTTATGCCATTGGACGTAAGCGTGTAGAACGCTTGGTGCGAGAGATGAAGCTGGTAGGCCGCGTTGTGAAGGTAACTCGTAGAGCACCAGGTTCAAAGCGCTTCCTGACTTCTGGAGAAAATATCAGGTTAGGGGCTGAGCTACCTACTGGAATCGATCAAGTACGGGTGGCCGAGGTAACCTACCTGAATGTGAAAAAACATTGGATGTACCTGTCTGTCATTATGGATCTATACTCGCGCAGGATCATTGCTTGGACGCTGGATAAACGACGAACAGCAGAGGTGACAAAGCGTACATTGCAATACGCTCTGAAAAAGCGCCGGCCACCATCAGGCTTTGTTCTCACTCGGACAGGGGTGTCGAGTATAGGGGGGATGTATTTCAGAAAGCCCTGAATCTAAGAAGCATTCGTCATAGTTTGAACCGGACTGGTCACTGCGCGGCCAATGCTCATATGGAATCGTTTTTCCACTCAATGAAGGCTGAATTAATTCGTGGCATACGCTATGTTTCAGAGGGTCAGTTGCGGTATGATTTGGCGAAGTATATCAATCAGTTTTATAGCAAGAAGCGGTTGCACTTGGGGATCGAGTACCACTCACCGGTAGAATACGAACAATTAGCCGCTTAGTAATTAGCGTGTCCGTTTTATAGGGGGAAGATCACGTTATGAGTCATGAAGATGAGGCGTGTTGCTAAACTATGGTTGTACTATCTATTGATATTCGGGGGCTTTGCAGTGCTCACAATAAAGCTAGTTTTCCCAGAAATAATTAGTTATTCTGTCGCAGCTACTGTATTTATCTTGCTAGGATACATTTCAAGTTTTGTTATAGCTATGGATGTATCGGCAAATAAGAATGTTTCAAATAAAATGGCCTGGGTTACGGCAATAGTATGCATGCCAATATTCGTAGTGCCAGCTTACATAATTTCGCACGGTGAAAGTAACTCATTACAAGCATGGTCACGATCAACCAGCATAAAAAATAGCTGACGTGGGCGGCCTTTACTCCGCGCCTTTTGCGTTGTCACTCCAAATTAACACAAAAGGTGCTACATAAAGTCTGCCCGTGCTATGGGAATTATGTGAGTGTAAGCTTAGAGTTTATTTAAATTTGAGGAAGAATTATGATTGGGTATATCACGTTAGGTTCAAATGACGTTCAAGCGTCAGCTGCATTTTATGATCAACTCTTCAGCGAAGTTGGAGCTAGTCGTTTGTGGGATATGCCTTCATTCGTAGCGTGGAGTAAAGGGGATGATTCTCCATTTTTTGCAATCACTACTCCTAATAACAAAGAAGCCGCAACTGTCGGCAATGGAGTTATGATAGCTATTCAATCTCCAGACCGAGAAACAGTAGATTTAATTCACAGCAAAGCAATAAAGTTAGGCTCAGCTAACGAAGGTGACCCTGGCCTGCGTCAAGCAGGTTATTACTGTGCTTATTTAAGAGACTTAGATGGCAATAAACTTAATTTTTATTGTGTTAAAAAGTGATCATATAACAACGCGCAGCAACCGACCTCTGGCATTTGTCACTTTTTGCGCGGGGGATCTGCACAAAAATCGCCAAATACCTACGGCGCCTATGCGCGGCGTTATGAGTAATAGTCATGTTATGGAGTAGCGTCAATAAATACCTAGAGGGTCATCCTTCGGACTTAGTGGAAGTGTTCTTTCTGGATATGTCTGTTTCGTCGTGGAGGAATCTATTTGGATGGATGTCGGATAGAGTCGTCTTTCTGGATTGCCAGTTTGGTGGTTTGAATCTTGATGAACTGAATGTCGAATTATTTTTAAGTGGCTCCATGAGTTACATTGCTCATGTAAAAGCAAGCTCGGGAATTAAATTGTCAATATCGGCCATCGATGAATATGAAGCATCAATTGATGTAGAGGTCGAAGATATTAATTGTGAAGAATATTTTCGTGCCTTTCTAGATGGTGTTTCGGAGATTGCACGAGTGATCAATTGCAAAAAATACATAGTATGTAAGGAGTTTAAAAGAGAGGCTCCTTTTATTGTTAATGGCGTTTTGGTGTGAATTTACTCATAACAAGTTGGTGAATTCGCCCACCCACTATAATTGTTCTTATATCGGATGGG
>JAHRVS010000002.1 GCA_019090565.1 Gammaproteobacteria bacterium | reverse complement strand
TTTACCGGTGGTCAAAACTGGCAGGCCGAAGTAAAGAGTATTCGTGATGTCAAATGGGAAAGTTTTAACCCAAATTTTTATTTTGTGTTTAATCCTAATCAGGTTGCCCATTTGCCTGCGACCTATATGACCAGCTTTTATTTATCCGCCGAGCAAAAACCCATGTTAAAAAACTTGGTGAAAACATTTCCCAGTATCACCGTATTTGAAATGGATGCCATCTTGAGCCAGGTAAAAAGTATTATTAGCCAAGTCATTGTGGCGATTGAGTATGTACTCCTATTTGTTTTGGCGGCGGGCATGATGGTGACTTTGGCTGCGATGCAGGCCTCTTTGGATGAGCGCCTGCAAGAGGGTGCCTTAATGCGCACCCTTGGTGCGCCTCGGCGGCTCATTCGTCGCAGCCAGTGGGGGGAATTTGGCTGCATGGGCTTTATTGCTGGGCTTGTGGCGGTGATGGGTACCGAGTTGGTTTCCTACCTCACTGGGCGCTTTATCTTTCACATTTCTTATTCTCCCTTGTGGTGGGCTTGGGCGATTGTACCCTTGGGTGCAGCACTGCTGGTCGCCTTATTAGGCAGCTTTAGTACCCGCAAAATATTAGCGCAAAGCCCTATGTTGGTACTCAGAGAAGGCTAAAACCTCGTCCTTAAAAATTGGATTCAAAAAATAAGTGAGATGAAATAGCTTTATGCTCTATTGTATTTATTCCAATGAACTGCCCGTGCTTAAACAGGTGGTGGTGGCCACGCTTAGAAGAGAGCCGCTAAGTGACCCTTTTCATGCAGAACAAATACTGGTGCCGGGCACAGGTTTAGCCCAGTGGCTAAAGCTTAGCTTGGCAGATGAACTGGGTGTCTCGGCTAATATTGATTTCCCCATGCCTTCCAATTTTCTATGGCGTTTATTTCATGCTGTGCTGGACGATGTGCCGAAGGAATCTGATTTTAATAAAGAGGTTATGCTTTGGCATTTGCTGGAAATACTACCGGCATTGCTAGAGCAAGAAGAATTCGCTACCTTGCGGAATTATTTAAAAGACAGTGATGCGCTAAGGGCGTATCAACTGGCCGCAAAAATTGCTGATATCTTTGATCAATACCTTTTATACCGCATTGACTGGATCAACGATTGGAGCCAGGGAGGCAATATGGCGGCTGAAAGCCAGGCCTGGCAGCCTGTGCTTTGGCGGGCTTTGTGTGAGCGCATTGAAGGCCTCACGCACAAAGCGTTGCATCGAGCAGGGCTTTTTGAACAGTTCTGTGCGACATTAAAAAATGAAAAAGAAAAGTCAGCTGAGTTATTAGCCGCTTTACCTGAGCGCTTGTTTATATTTGGTTTTAATAGTCTCCCTCCTATTTATCTTGAGGCCTTGCAAGCGCTGTCTGCGTACCGCGACATCTATCTTTTAGTGGCTAACCCGTGCCGTATCTATTGGGGCGATCTCAATACCCCGGCTGAGCAGGCACGGCTTAAAGCGAAGGGTGCGCAACCGGCTTTGGACGATGATTCTGACGCCCTTCACACCCAAAGCCATGCGTTATTGGCCTCATTGGGCAAACAGGGGCGTGAGTTCTTAGGGCAACTACAAGCGCTGCCTGCTGAAGAATCTGATTATTACATTGACCCAGGCCGTGAAAATTTTCTCAAGCACCTGCAGCAAGATATTCTAGATGGTTTGGATCGAAGCGCCGATTTGTTATTTGATAAAAACAGCCAAAATAAAGTTGCCATTGAGCCTGATGATTTCAGTATTTCTTTCCACGACAATTACAGCCCCTTGCGCGAAGTCGAGGTGCTGCATGACCAGCTGCTAAATCTGTTTGAGCAACATGCCAGTTTGACGCCGAAAGACATCGTGGTCATGGTGCCAGATATCGACCGTTACAGCCCACTGATTCATGCGGTCTTTGATAGCGCCAAACAAATCCCTTTTTCTGTTGCTGATCGCAGCGTGGGCAGTGAAGAACCGCTCTTGTTGCGGGTGAAAACCTTGTTGCAACTACCGGCAAGCCGCTTAAGTGTGAGCGAGGTGATGGAGCTGCTTGAGCTGGGGGCAATTCGGGAGCGCTTTAAGCTCAGCACCGAAGATATGGATACCCTCAACCAATGGGTCACTGAAACCGGTATTCGCTGGGGCATGGATGGCCAACATCGAAGTGCACTGGGTTTGCCCGATTTTGAACAAAACTCGTGGCGTTTTGGTTTAAACCGCATGTTGGCGGGCTTCAGCATGGGGGGGCAAAGCGTCTATCAGGGTATTGCCAGCTACGATGAAGTGAATGGTTTGACGGCAGTGTTAGTGGGCAAGCTGGCCACATTGCTTGATCGACTCAATGCACTGCGCTTGCAATTATCTGCCGCCCGCTCCGTTGATGACTGGATCATTTTAAGCCACCAGTTGGTCGATGACTTCTTTGATTTTGAACCCGGCGAAGAGCTGGCACTGCAACCATTATGGAATGGCTTAGAGCGCCTAAAAAAAAGCAGCGAGCAAGCCCATTATGCACAAGCACTGCCACATAGCTTATTTGTACAAACCATTTCAGCCAGTTTAAGCGAGGCGGGAAGTAGCTCGCACTTTCTTAATGGGCAGGTGAGTTTTTGTACCTTGTTACCCAAGCGTGCCATTCCTTTTAAGGTAGTGTGTGTGTTGGGGATGAACGAAGGCGACTACCCTGTTTCACCCCCTTCACTGGGTTTTGACTTAATGGCACAGAATTTTCGAGAAGGGGATCGATCTCGGCGGGACGAAGAGCGCTTCCTGTTTCTTGAAGCACTGTTAGCGGCAGAGAAGAAAATGTATCTTTCTTGGGTAGGGCGAAACAGTCAAGATAACAGTGAAAAACAGCCTTCGGTGTTACTCAGTGAACTCATGGAATACTGCCTGAATAATTACCGCCTGATGGAAGATGGTGATTTAATACTTGAAGACAGCGCAGACAAACTGCGCCAATTTTTAATTACCCGCCACCCCTTACAAGCATTTAGTGCGGATAATTTTACGGATAACCCCGCTCAACCCCTGCGTTTTAGTTATGCAAAAAACTGGCTTCCAGAAAGTTCATTTATAGCAACAGCGAAGCCAAGTGACCAAAATGCCCCAGAATTTTGCGACCCCAATGGTTATTTAAACGAATCGCTTAGAAAAAACCAAACACAAGGGGAAAACAGTACGATTTCCCTTATACAACTGAAACGGTTTTTTTCCCAACCCTGTCATTATTATATGCAGCATCACCTGCAAGTAAATTTGGCCTTGCCGCACAGCGAACAAATTGAGCATGAACCTTTTGTGATAGATGGACTTAGTCACTATTTGCTTAAAAATGATTACCTTGAAAACCACCTGATTAACACCTCTTCACCCGAAGACGGCCACACAAATTTTGCAGCCTATCAGCTGGCTACCGGATTATTACCGACAGGTTTTGCCGGTGAAAAAAGTTTGGCTTTAGCCGAGGCAGAATCTGATTTAATGATTGAGGCTTTATCTGCCTATAAACGAAAGCCGCAATGCGCTATTGAAATAAACCTAGCGGTGGGGAATACGCAGCTAGAGGGGTGGTTAGATACAAGTTATGAGGAAGTTTATTTGGATTACCAAGTGTCGTCTTTAAAGGGCAAAGCCCATATCGCCAGCTGGATTAACCACCTTGCTCTGTGCGCCACCGATACCCCTGATTTCGCCGGCACCCGTGTACTGGGGATTGGCAAGAAGAATAAAAAGGCCGTCTTACAAGACGTATACTTTGCGCCCATTCCTGCTGAACAGGCCTTGTTGCATTTGGCCGAACTCATCGACATCTTTCATAGTGGGCAAGTGCAGCCTTTACCCTTTTTTACTGAAACGGCATGGCAATGGGCCAGTGCCATGGTTGCCAAAAATGAAGAGGAGCCAGATGATGCCCAGGCATGGTCGAAAGCTCAAACGTGCTTTTACGGTGATGGGTTTTCACCTGCGCCGCTAGAAGCAGAAGAGCCTTCCATAGCGCGGTTTTTCCCCTACCTTGAGTCAGTAGAAGAACCCTTTAAAATTTTGGCTGACAGGGTATTTGCACCCTTGTTACACGCCATGATGGAAAATAAAGAGGGTGCCAAGTCATGAGCCAGTCATCATCACTTCTTGACCCTTTTTCATTTCCTCTGCAAGGCACCCACCTGATCGAAGCCAGCGCTGGCACAGGTAAAACCTATACCATCACCAGCCTCTATTTGCGTTTGTTATTGGGCCACGGTGATTTATTTACCGGTTTTGGCCGACCGCTTGGGGTCAGTGAAATATTACTGGTGACGTTTACAGAGGCTGCCACACAAGAACTAAAAGGCCGCATACGTACGCGTATCAATCAGGCAAAACAGGCTTTTTTAAAAGGCAGCGCCAAAGGTGACGCGGTTCTTGAAACGTTACTAAAAGAGTTTCCAAAACAAAGTTATCCACCGCTGGTGAGGCATCTTAATTTAGCCGAACAACAAATGGATGAAGCGGCTATTTACACCATTCATGGCTTCTGCCAGCGCATGCTTAAACAAAATGCCTTTGAGTGCAATGTGTTATTCGATATGAATGTGCTCAAAGACGAGCAAGACCTTCGAGAAACTGCCAG
>JAHRVS010000325.1 GCA_019090565.1 Gammaproteobacteria bacterium | reverse complement strand
CCTCAGCTCAAAGCCTTTGAAGAAATGGAGTCTATATACGGGAAACGCGATAACTTGATGATTGTCGTTGCCCCGAAAGATGGCAATGTTTTCACCAAAAGCACCCTGAAGACCATTTCATCGATTACCGAAAAAGCATGGGAAACTCCCTATTCTGTGCGCGTGGATTCCATTACCAACTTTCAGCACACCACAGCGAGTGAAGACGATTTAACGGTAGCCCCACTTTTTGAAGACATTGAATCGCTAGATGCGGCAGAAATAGAGACGCGGCGTAAAGTAACCATGGCCGAGCCGCTCTTATTTAACCGCATGATCTCTGAGAAGGGGCATGTGACGGCCATTAATATCATGATTAATACGCCGGAAAATGCCAGTCTTCCGCAGCAGTTTGAAATTGTTGATTACGTGCGCGACTTGGTTACCGAGGCAGAGAAGGACTCTTCAGGTATCGACTATTATTTGACGGGCGAAACCTTGATGGGCTTCTCGGCAATTGAGGCTGCGATGTACGATGGGCAAACTCTTTTCCCCATTATGTATGTGCTCATTCTTTTGATTACTTATATGTTCTTGCGTTCTGCATGGGGCGTATTTTCGGTATTGATTATTATTATGTTTTCTACCGCTGCGGCTATTGGTTTGAGTTGTTGGGCGGGTATACAAATTTCTACATTATCAGCGATGGCGCCGATCATTATTCTCACATTGGCCGTCGCAGACAGTGTGCATATTCTCGTGACCTTATTTCAGGAAATGTCACACGGTGCAGACAAGCGCGAGGCGATTATACGTTCTCTAGAAGTGAATCATCAGCCTATATTCCTTACCAGCATTACCACCGCAATTGGGTTTTTAACACTCAATACCAGTGATGTGCCCCCCTTTGGCGACATGGGCAATATTGTAGCAATTGGGGTGCTTATGGCGTGGCTTTATTCGGTTATTACCTTGCCGGTCATATTAGATTGTCTTCCTCTAAAAGCCCGTGCGCGCTCAGAGGCCAGTGAAGCGCTGATGGACCGCATCGCAGATTATGCTCTAAAGCGTCGCAATGAGCTGGGGGTGGCTTTTGCCCTAATACTGGTCTTTGGTGCCTATTGCAGTACCTTGAATCAATTTAATGATTTGTTTCCAGAAATGTATGGCGAGCAAATTACCTTTCGCCAACACACCGATTTTGTACGTGAAAACCTAACGGGTGTGATGCAAATTCACCACGCTGTCAGAGCAAAAGAAGCCAATGGCGTGTATGAGCCTGCCTATTTACGCCAGCTAGACCGCTTGACTGATTGGTATGAAGATCAACCGGGAGTGACCCATGTGGAAAGTTACTCATCTACCATCAAGCGGATTAATAAATCACTCCACGCCGATAAAGACTTGCATTACCGTATTCCCGATACGCGGGAAGAGGCATCGCAATACCAATTTCTATTTGAATTGTCTCTGCCCTATGGCCTAGAGATGGAGCATATTCTCACCAGTGCCCGTGATGAAAGTCGTATGACGGTGACAATGGGTAATGTCGAGTCAAGAGACTTGGTGATCCTAGAGGCGCGGGCACGGGCTTATGCGGACAAATACTTACCAGATGTTCAACTAATGGAAGGTGTTGGTGCATCGGTTATGATGGGGCATGCGGCAAGACGTAACGGCGAATCCATGCTGGTCGGGGCGCCGGTTGCCGTGATAATCATTTCCATTATTATTATTTTCACCTTGCGCAGCACAAAACTCGGCCTGCTGAGCTTACTTCCAAATTTAGCGCCGGGCATCATTGCTTTTGGCTTATGGGGTATTCTTGACGGGAAACTGGGTATTGCGGCGGCACCCACGGCAACCATCGCCTTTGGGATTGTGGTGGACAATACGATCCACTTTTTCAGTAAGTATTTACGCGCGAAAAATGTGGATGGTTATTCTACGGAAAAAGCCATTCATTACTCGTTTCATCGTGTTGGCGTTGCACTGGGCACGACGACAACAATTTTAGCCTGCGGTTTCTTGGTGCTTACCCTTTCAGCCATGGCGCCCAATTTGTTTATGGGGTTGATGACAGCGCTTTCTTTGGTGATTTCGATCGGTATTACTTACCTCATTTTGCCGACGTTGCTAAGCCGTATCGATAATGATGATGAGGCTGGAGAGGGCGCTAAAGAAACGCTGAAAAACGCAGCGTAATAAAATGAGGGCTGTCGTTATCTTTTTTCCCTTTCGCCGGTCACTTACGTAAAGAAGCTCTCTACACTGAGCTTCTTTACGTGTGTTATATGAACCCCTCTACAAGTACACTTTCGCAGCGATAGCTGTACACTCGCTTAAGATGCCCGCAAAACCGACATACAGTGCGCCGTGCACACCCTCTGTGTATTTTAATCCTCGGATTAAGGCTCTCACTGTACCCGCCTAGCCTTTAAACAGTTAGTTTCGCGCTATCAAATTAAACAAAGTATGAGTCATAGAGGAAATGGTTGGGAGAGCCGCCCCACGAAGCGCTTTGGGTGTAATGCCCCTATGGAACATTTTTCAGAAGTCTGAAAATGGCTATGACAATGAGGCGGTGGCCGATGATTCAATACGGGATTATAACTATTACAATTCGATGGGGCCTCGTCGCCATAACTTGGGGTTAGCGCTGAAATGTAAAAGAGGTGTTTTTATTGGAAAATCCCTAATTCTATAGCGAAAAGAAGATTGACTGCCGCTGCTCCACCTGTTATATGTCGTTATATGTACATCATGCCTGATGTATGAAGAATAAAAAAAGCGGCATAACTAATTATTTTCATGCTCACTTTATGTGAGTGCTTGGAAGGTTATATAAATAATAGAACGGTATACAGATATGCAAATCAAGACTAAAAAGATTTTTAGAGTTCAAAAGTTTGGCTTTCTCGCACTAATTTTATTTTCGTTTATACAAATAGAAAATGTTTTGGCTACGCCATTTAAAATCAAAAGCCGCATACAGGCGCTTGAAGCAGAAGACGTCATCCTGCACCAAAGAATTGATACCATTCAACAAACGCCAGGGCCTGAGGGCCCTCAGGGCCCAGCAGGTATAAATGGCACAAACGGTATTGACGGCGCACCAGGTGCTGCTGGTACAGATGGTGTTGATGGGTCACAAGGTGAACCAGGCATTATGGGCCCTCAGGGCCAAGCAGGTATAAATGGCACAAACGGTGCTGATGGTGTGCTAGGTGCCCAAGGACCACAGGGTGTGCCTGGCATTGCGGGCCCTCAAGGTGATCAGGGTCCAAAGGGTGATGATGGTGCTACAGGCCCAGCGGGATCGGGAAATGTAGTGATATTTAATTCTGCGCCAACGGTTAATGACGATGTGAACAGGGAGTACGCGGTCGGTTCTATCTGGGTAGATACAAATGAAGGGGGTGCTTATATTCTGATTGACGATTCGCCAGCAGCGGCTGAATGGAAATTAATCACCTCCGCTCCTGCTGTCTATGCAATCGGGGATACGGGTCCCGCAGGAGGACTTGTGTTTCTAGTAGACGCCAACGGACAGCATGGTCTTGAGGCTGCACCTGAGGACCAAGGCAGTGCTCCTTGGGGGTGTTACGGAACGGAGATTGGTGGTGCTGATGAGCTTGACATTGGCGCTGGCGCCCAAAATACCGTCGATATCTTGGCTGGCTGTCTGGAGTCAGATATAGCAGCCGAGTTGGCGAGCAACTACGTCCTTGGTGGATACGACGATTGGTACTTGCCCTCTAAGGATGAACTAAACGCTATGTACGTAAACCTGCACTTGAATGGTGTGGGTGGTTTTGCTAGCTCCCTCTATTGGAGTTCCTCCGAGGCCTCGGCTAACGTCGCGTGGTCTCAGTACTTCAGCTATGGCACCCAGACCGGCGACCCTAAGTACGATACGCTCAGAGTACGTGCTGTTCGGGCTTTTTAACTATTTATCTATTTAACTATTTGTTTTACCGCGAAGCGGTCGAAAATTATTATGGCATTGTATTATAACTTACCCGTGTACCGGGAAACGTACCAATTGATTCTGAAAATTTTTGAGTGCACCCGGGATTTCCCCAAGGAGTATAAATACACCTTGGGGCAGGATATGAGACGTGATGCCCTGCAACGGGTCAGAAGGGCACCTCTAAAAACGCACTTTTCACGCGATAGCTGCGTCACCGGTTAAGGCTCCTGCAAAACCGGCATACAGCACATCGTGTGCACAAGCTCCGTACTCGAATCCTCGTGTATGTCTTATACACTGCGGCTCTCGGTAATTGCGTCCTGCATTGCTCTACCTCCTGATCCATGCCGTCGTCCGTGCGGGGCTTTCTTGCTCTCACGTGAAAATCACTAGTTTTAGAGGTGCCCAGAAGTATTTACCGCGCCAATAAAACGACCGATAAAAAAGCGCCGTTGGATACTTTTTTAGATGAGTTTGAGTTACTCAAGCTGGAAATACGCCTATGCACGGACTTGAAGGTTTTGTCTTTTAAAAAGCAGGCGGAACTGAGTGTGTTGATGGATAGCATAGGCAAACAGATTACCGGCTGGCGCGCTTATAGCAATCGTGCCAACGGGTAATACGCCGGAATTGCCGTGGCCAAGGTGACGGTGAGCGAGCAGGTTTTGTTTAAAAGCGATAAAGGGACTGTGCTATAGATTCAATGCTCTGTGCAGTTAAATCGTATGCCGGTGAGATACCTCGCCTGCATCAAAACGCCTTTATAAAACGTTGTGGGTGGTTTTGCTAGCAACAACTATTGGAGTTCCTCCGAGGCCTCGGCTAACAACGCGTGGAATCAGAACTTCAACAATGGCAACCAGAACAACAACAATAAGAACAATACGCTCAGAGTACGTGCTGTTCGGGGTTTTAAGCAAAGCAGGTAAAAGACCACGGGCAGCGATTGGCTTCGTTGCCCGTGTTTACAAACAAGGTAAGCCATGCAGCAACTCTCACTGTTTGATTTTTCCGAACATG
>JAHRVS010000324.1 GCA_019090565.1 Gammaproteobacteria bacterium | reverse complement strand
TTCCACCACGATCCTTATAAGACGTTTCACACTCTTCATCTGATTCAAAGAAAAGCATCTGCGCCACGCCTTCATTGGCGTAAATACGCGCCGGCAGGTTGGTAGTATTAGAGAATTCCAAAGTAACGTGCCCTTCCCACTCTGGCTCTAACGGCGTCACATTTACGATAATGCCACAGCGCGCGTAAGTGGATTTGCCTAAGCAGATCGTCAACACACTACGCGGTATATGAAAGTATTCCACAGTGCGTGCCAATGCAAAGGAGTTAGGCGGAATCACGCAAGTATCACCCACCACATCAACAAAGCTGGACTCATCGAAGTGCTTGGGATCAACGGTGACAGAGTTAATATTGGTAAATACTTTAAACTCTCTGGAACAGCGCACATCGTAGCCATAGCTTGACGTACCGTAGGAGATAACACGCTCATCACCCTTGTGACGAACCTGCCCTGCTTCAAAGGGCTCTATCATGCCCTCTTCCTGGGCCATGCGGCGAATCCACTTGTCTGATTTAATACTCATTCAGGCAACACCTTGCGTTGATGGAAAGCGCGGAATGATACACGAGAAAAAATTGTTTTACTGGTGCCGTATCGTTATATTTGACCCCTTTTCTCAAATCGAGCCCTAGATACGACTGTGACAAATTTAACCAACAGCAAAACACCCCGAAAAATCCTTGTAACATCTGCCCTGCCCTATGCAAACGGGTCTATTCATATGGGGCACCTACTTGAATACATTCAAACAGATATATGGGTACGATTCCAAAAAATGCGTGGTGAAACATGCACTTATGTTTGCGCTGATGACACCCATGGCACGGCTATCATGCTCAAGGCTGAGCAAATGGGCATTAGCCCCGAAACATTGATCAACGATGTGAGCGCCGAACACCAAGAAGATTTTCGCCGCTTTAACATTACCTTTGATAATTACTACAGCACCCACTCAGATGAAAACAAAGCAATTTCTCGCGACATCTATTTAAAAAATCATGCCAAAGGACACATTAACACTCGAAAAATCTCTCAACTTTTCGACCCTGAAAAGCAGCTGTTCCTCGCCGACCGCTTTATTAAGGGTGAATGCCCCAAATGCGGCGCTGAAGACCAGTATGGCGACAACTGCGAAGTGTGCAGTGCCACCTATGATGCCCATGAGCTTAAAAACCCCTTCTCCACCATTTCTGGCGCTACGCCCATAGAGAAAGAGTCTGAGCACTACTTTTTCAACCTGCCTGACTTTCAAGCCATGCTGTCTGAGTGGATCAAAGCAGGACACCTTCAAGATGAGGTATCGAACAAGCTAGAAGAGTGGTTTGAAACCGGTTTGAAGCCTTGGGATATCAGCAGAGATGCACCCTATTTTGGTTTCGAAATCCCCAATGCCCCAGGCAAATACTTCTACGTATGGCTCGATGCGCCAATCGGATACATGGCCAGTTTTAAAAACCTTTGTGAGCGCCGCGATGACCTAGAGTTTGACCAATACTGGGCAAAAGGTAGCGACACAGAGCTGTATCACTTTATCGGTAAAGACATTGTTAACTTCCATGCGCTTTTCTGGCCAGCGTTGCTGACAGGGGCTGACTTGCGAACCCCAAGCGGAATTTTTGTACATGGCTTTTTAACCGTGAATGGCGAAAAGATGTCGAAATCACGGGGCACCTTTATTAAAGCCAGCACCTACTTGAACCATCTCGACCCCGAGTACTTACGTTATTACTTTGCAGCAAAGCTTAACAATCGCGTTAGTGACCTGGACCTCAACTTCGACGACTTTACCCAGCGGGTTAACTCTGACCTCGTTGGCAAACTCGTAAACATCGCCAGCCGTAGTGCAGGCTTTATCAAAAAGAAGTTCGACGGGAAGCTCTCCGCTGAAATCACCGAAGTTGATTTAATCACCAAATTTCAAGCTGCCGATGAAGAGATTGCGGCCCATTATGAAAACAGAGAATTTGGCAAAGCCATTCGCGAAATAATGGCTCTGGCAGATATTGCCAACCAGTATGTGGATGAAAAGAAACCCTGGGTGTTAGCAAAAGAAGAGGGGCAAGACCAAGCTGTGCAAGACGTTTGCTCCACGGCCATTAACTTGTATCGTTTGCTGATTCTCTATTTGAAGCCCGTTCTTCCTGTTCTTGCGCAAAAGAGTGAAGCATTTTTAAATATTGAGCCGCTCACCTGGTCTGATAAAGATAACCTGCTCGCAGACCATCAAATCAACAAATTCAAACCTCTGATGACGCGCATTGAGCAAGACAAAATTGAAGCAATGCTTGTGGAGGCGAAACAAGAAACCAACGCCCTTACGCCCCCTGTTAAGACCCAAAAACCCCAAGAAAAAAAGGACGACTCGCAAGAACCCATTGCAGCCGAAATTGAGTTCGATGACTTTGCCAAAATTGACCTGCGCGTAGCGCGTATTGTAAAGGCAGAATCAGTCGAAAAGGCAGACAAGTTACTTCAACTGACCTTGGACATTGGCGAAGATAAAACTCGAAACGTGTTTGCGGGCATTAAATCGTCATACCGAGCAGAAGAGCTAGAAGGCCGACTCACTGTTTTTGTCGCCAATCTTCAGCCACGAAAAATGCGTTTTGGTGTTTCCGAGGGCATGGTTCTA
>JAHRVS010000323.1 GCA_019090565.1 Gammaproteobacteria bacterium | reverse complement strand
ACTCCAGAATTGGCCCGCTGATGGAAGGTTTTATTAACGGGCATTATTTCTGGATTCCCCTTCAATGCATCGCCAAAATTAAACTATCAGAGCCCGAAGACCTTAGAGACCTCATCTGGCTACCCTGCGAATTCCATTGGGTCAACGGTGGAGGAGCAACCGGCTTTATTCCTGCCTGCTACCCCAACTCCTGCGACGATGAAGACCCATTGATTCAAATGGGGAGAAAAACCCACTGGGCACCCATAGGGGAGCAGGGTTTCACGGGAAAAGGCCAAAAGATGCTCGTCACCGATCAAAGCGATTACCCGTTATTTGATGTGAGAGAAATCGTTTTTTCCCATGAGCCATAGCCCCATAAGCCCCATAAGCCCCATAAGCCCCATAAGCCATAGTCCCATGAGCCATAGATAGGACAGACACCTTATGCCACTCACTAACCGTGACCGATTACAACCGGCTCTACTTGATCGCCTTAGAGATGATGAGCCTGAAAAAACCGTTGAGCCCCGCAATAAACGCGCAATTACACTAAAAAAGTTACAAGAATGCGTTACCCGAGACTTAAATTGGCTGCTTAACACCACAGCGCTAAATATTTCAGATGATTTATCCCTCTACCCAGAGGTGCAAACGTCCGTCATTAATTACGGGGCCAACAGCTTTGCGGGAAAATCTATCTCCTCGATAGACCCTCATATACTAGAGCGACAGGTCAAGCGGTCCATCAAGCTTTTCGAGCCACGGATCTTGGAAAAGACCCTTGAGGTGACCATGCATAGGCAGGATGCAAAGTACCGAAATGCAATTATCTTTCATATTTCCGGAGAGCTTTGGTCAGAACCTCTGCCAGTTGCGCTTTATATTAAAACCGAAATTGATCTCGAGACCGGCGAAGTCAACGTAAACTAAGGAAGTGCACTGGTGGACCAACGATTTCTAGACTTTTATAACCAAGAACTGCGGCATATTCGCGAAACCGCCGCTGAATTCGCCGTTGAGTTCCCCAAAATTGCCGGCCGTCTTGGTCTGGACAACACAGAAATATCAGACCCTTACGTAGAGCGTCTGCTAGAAGGTTTTGCATTTCTTACTGCGCGCATTCAGTTAAAACTAGACTCTCGCTTCCCTCGCTTCACCCAGCACCTGCTCGAGATTATTTACCCTCACTACCACAAGCCATTACCTTCAATCACCATCGCCCAGCTCAACCCGAAATTAAGCGAGGGAACGCTAAGCAAAGGGTTTGTGGTAAAGCCCCAAACTGCCCTGCACTCCGTTTTGGGGAAAAATGAACGGACTGCTTGTGAATTCCGCACAGCGCACTCTCTAACTCTTTGGCCCTTAGAGGTCACTCAAGCCAGTTATTACGATAGTGACTCGGCCTTGGCGTCTGAAAATTGGCATGGGCCAAAACATGCAAAGGCAGGAATAAAACTCAGCCTTAAAAGCACCAACGACACCGCCTTCAGTGAATTAAACCTTGATGAGCTGGTATTTCACTTAAGTGGTAATGATGAGCTACCGATGCGGCTCTATGAACAAATCTTTGCGCATAGCCTCGGGGCCCAGGTTCGCGCCAAAGGCATCCAAAAACAAACACCCGGATTAATCCCTCAAAAAAACATTTTGCCGGTCGGTTTTGACCAACATGAAGCCCTGCTTCCCGATATAGAGCCCGCCTTCAGTGGTTACCGGGTTCTGCAGGAGTATTTCGCTTTTCCTCAACGATTTATGTTTTTCAAGCTGGTTGGCTTGGCCGCCCTCCTCAAAAACACCCATAGCACTGAATTAGACATTGTCATTTTGCTTAATAAAAGCGATAAAACCCTTGCTCCGCTGGTTAACAAAGACCTATTTCAATTGAACTGCGCGCCGGCGATTAATCTTTTCCCAAAACGGGGGTCTCGCTTAAACCTCACTGAGGCGCAACAGGATCACCATGTTGTAATCGATCGCACTCGCCCTCAAGATTTCGAGGTGTACCGTATTGAAGAGGTCAGTGGCTATAGCGCTGACAATGACAACAAACAGCACTTTGCCCCATTTTATGGGCAAAACCATGAGCACCTGGCAGAAGGGAACTATTACACGTCCTACCGCGAACCACGCTTACTTTCCTCAAAGCAAAAGCGCCATGGTACTCGCTCTAATTACATTGGCAGTGAAGTGTTTTTAGCCGCTGTAGAAACCAGCAATGTACCGCTTGGGCAGCGTACAAAACAATTAGACCTGAAATTACTTTGCACCAACCGGGATCTCCCCCTGCACATGCCTACGGGGCGCGGCCGTACAGACTTTACTCTGGGCGCCAGCGCCCCAGTGGACAGCATTCGCTGCCTCAGCGGCCCTTCCAAGCCCGTGCCAGCGCAGCCTCCTTCTGAAACCAGTTGGAAATTCATTAACCACCTGTCTCTTAACTATCTTTCCTTAGTAAACCAATCGAACAACGAGGCAGCAAAAGCTATTCAAAGTATGCTCAAGCTCTATATCAATGAGCAGGATGCCAGTCAGGTGAAACAAGTTGAAGCACTGCGTCGAGTGAGCTCGAAACCCGTTGTGCGCCGACTGCCGGTTGCTGCCGGGCACGTTGCTTATGGCCGTGGCCTTGAGGTCAGCATGGAGGTGGACGAAAGTGGCTTCGAGGGTTTTGGCTTTTTTCTATTTGGTGCCGTCATGGAGCAATTTTTTGCCCGCTATACGTCCATTAACAGCTTTACCGAGCTGGTTTTGATCTCTGAGCAGCGCGGCGTAGTTAAACGATGGCCAGCGAGAAGCGGATGCAAGCAGATACTATAAAGTGGTACGCAGACTTGTGTGCGGAGCCAGAAAGGCATGACCTGTTCATTGTACTAAGAACACTAGAACGGATATACCCAGAGACCGAGCGCCTTGGTCGCAGTGTTTCGCCAAAGTCGGAAAATGTCCGGCTGTCTCAAGAACCCAGCATGGCCTTCGCACCTTCGGACATCTTTAGCTTTATGGAAGGCCTCAAGGGTGAAAAGGACCAACTATCAAGCCTAGGGTTTGGCCTATTCGGCCCCAACGGCCCCATGCCTTTACACCTAACCGAATACGCTCAGCAGCGCTCACGCAATTTCAACGACCCCACTTTTTCAAAATTCGCAGACATCTTTCATCACCGGCTGCTATCCCTTTTTTACCGAAGCTGGGCCGATGCCGAACCCACCGTAGAGATGGACAGGCCAAATGAAAACCGTTTTGACCTCTATGTCGGTGCACTTTGCGGGCTTGGCGACGAAGAACAAGTTACTTCGCACCTTCCCCGCCAAGACAGATT
>JAHRVS010000322.1 GCA_019090565.1 Gammaproteobacteria bacterium | reverse complement strand
CCACTTTGACCCCATCAACGAGGGATCTGGTGATGATTCGTTGGCAAAAGATGGCGTTGATAACGTAAAAAAAGCGACAAGAATCGAAAAAGACCGGCTTAATAACTTCATGTAATCACTCTACCTTTTTGTTTATAGGCAAAGAGCGCCTCTAGGGGGTCGAAAAATAGTCTGTTTATTTGCCCCTCGTGGAGTGTAACCCGCTTAAATTCAAATGCATGGTGCACACGATTGACCCAGGTAATGATCGATGCCCTTTTAAGCTCTTCGAGCCCGCTATCAAGCAATTTCAGGTGTTCTTCTATCGCTAATGCAGGCCTGAACACAGAGAGGTTCTCATCATGAATATTAACCAATACATCTGTTTGACTCATGCTCAAGAAATTTCGAGAAAAAGACTCTACAAAATCGGCGTAATCTGCCAACTTATTCTGGGAAAACCCCCAGAAATCCAGATCAATAATACCCGACACTTGATTGCCCTTTAGCAATATATTACTGACTGAAAAGTCACTTTTATAAAAGTAATGAGGAGTAGTTTGATCGGCTTCGGTTTGCACAACCTCTTCAACTAGAAACGTAAAGGCATCTAAAGCTTGTGGCGAGCGTATTTCAGCGTATTTTTTCAAACATCGAACTCTAGCATTAAAATCGTCTTGATTCGACGCACTCTCATCGTGTGGTGAAATCGCTTGGGTCGACGAAATAACACCGAGAATATCGTTGATAATCACCTTGTCCATCTCCCCCCCATCATGCGGCTGTGTTATCCACGACTCACCACTAATCGCTTGTTCAACATAATACTGTGTCTGCAAATAAGCGCCTCGGCTCACTGGTTTAGGGAAAAATTCGCCATTAGGAATCGCCTCAAGGTGCACCAAACCCTGGTAACCGTGCCGAAGATGCTTTTGCGCCAGTTCATCGATGGCTATTTTCACCACCAGTGCGTAGTCCATCCTTTTTTGGGAACCAATACGAAGCGTAATAATGCATTTGCATTTCTGATTAGCCTCTACCGAGAGGATATTGCAGTGCTCGATTGGCCTTTCAATATCGGAGGCGACGCAAGCGATCACACCTTCGAGCACACTCGGGGCAAGTTGTTCTTTTTGAGAGAAAACCCCAAATGCGGGGGTCGTCAATCGATACAACCAAGCGGGAATATACCTTGAGAAGCCTTTTTTACTAGAAACGAAACGCTCTACTTGCAAAGGATGACGCAAATCGAGCACGACGGAGTGATTGCTTTCGAACCCAGATATACGCTGATGAGAGAATCCATTCATTCTGAGACGTGATTGACAGCCGAACAGGCTCATCTGGTTTTTAATGTTCAGTGCATCGAATATGTTTTTTCCTGCCCGCATGCTCGTCGTATTTGCCGATGCCCGCAGCAATGAAAGAACCGATAACATTGATGATATTTTGTCTCGATTATAGCGATTCTCAGCCCTTACAAATATCCACCCTGCGGGCTTAAGTGTTCGCGCCAGCTCAGTCATTACGATTTTGTTTGAGGGCTTGGGACAGCCCTTTTCTGAGAGGCCGTCTAATGCTATTTGGTCATAAATAATACCATCGAAGCATTGATCAGAAAAAGGCAGTACGTCTTGCCTTTCACCCGCGATATAACAAATATTGGGCTGGGCATCGCGCAGTCGGTTTTTTATTTCAACAAGGTTTAACTCCCAATTCGATGATGTCATCACCGTCAATAAGCCGCTATGTCTGGCTATGTTTTGAGGTATCTCACTTCCGACCATACCTATATACAAGATACTGGCCCCAGATAAATCAGGTAAAATAATTTTAAATGTGCTCGAAAACTCGCCCGCCAACGCATCGATCGTGGCCTGCAAACCTTGTTCACTGCCAGCCTCCATGCATTGATGCTCCAGCAGTTCGCGCCAGCTAGGCTGACCCTCCAACAATTTGGGATCACTATTGAGGTCTAATGCAGCGTTTTTGGCCGAAAAATCAATTACCCCATCACAATAAGAATAATCCTGCTTACAACCCCTACAGACTAAGCGCTCGTCTAGTTTATAGAGGCCACCGTGACAGAGAGGGCAATGTAAAAAAATAGGCGGTTCCATATTGCCTCAGGTATTAAGGGCTATTGCCGAGTGCCAATGATACGCGCGGGGTTCCCTCCAATGATCTTGAAAGGGGGGTAGTTTTTTGCGCTAACAACGGCACCTGCGGACACAACGCATCCCTCCCCCAGAGTGGTACCAGGCATAATGAAGGCATTTGCCCCAACCCAGCAGCCATCACCCAACGTCACTTTTTTAAAGTCATAACCCTGATTCTGTATCGCCTCAGCGGTATCGGCAAACCCATGATTGATCGACCAGATTTTCGCGCCGGGGCCAATCAGCACATCATTGCCTATATCAAGACCCCCACCGGCTTGCAGCATGACGCACTCTCCGATCCTCGACCTGTCACCAATATTAATGTTTTGAATATTCCGAATCCTTGCATCAAGGTGAATAACAATTCCCTCGCCCGCTGATCCAAAATAATTACGATAACAGGCAATTCTTAACGCTTGCCCATAACGGCCCGGAATGTCTTTCAAAACTGCCTGCGCAACCTGATAACGGCCCGTTACCGTTCCAAGGTCGTGATAGACCAGCCTCAATATCTTAAATGTTGTTTTCAAAAAACCCATGTCTGCTCATTCCTTTTTCTATAACAGCGATTTTAAACTTATTATTAACATCGCACGCCGAATGCAAGTAAAAAACCTCAATTTCGACTATGGCATAAAATATGCCGTTCTAGGTTTTCAGTGAAGCCAAAGGCAACCTGGATCAGTATTTCTCTATATTTTACTCAAAATAAACAGGTAGTTATAGCCCCCCCTTAAAATAATCGGTATGAATAAACAAGCCTTAACCAGAACAGCTATCGATCAAAATCCCAAAACAGAAACAAACCTCTGTCAGCGACCATCAATAAAATTTTAGTCTACAATAGTAGGAGTTCAAGTGAGGAAATAGTTTTCAAGCACGCATTAAATAGCTTGCTAACCATCCTTGTTTGACGAGCAATTAGTAATCGATGATGCCGGGGTTTTTACCTTTAAGGCACCTCTGAAAATAGCAATTTCAATGTGAGAACAAGGAAGCATCGCAGGTCGAACCACAATGTATGAGACATCAATAAGGGTTCAAGCAGGGGGTTTATGTATATGATATACGGTATGCCGATTTTACAGGAGCCTTAATCGCTAGTGTAGCTGTCGCGTGAAAAGTATACTTTTGGAGATACCTTTATAGTAAGACCTGCTCGCAGGAGAGCATCGTTAGATGATTGGCTGAAATTTACCATATCGAGCCAAATACAATGGAAAACCGAACAAACGGCAATTTTTGTACTTGTAAATACACACTTTTGAGCTGGATTTTCTCTAATACGCAGGACTTTTCCCCCTATTATTACCGAATAAATCAGACGAAGCGCTACACATTTTTTCAATGTGGGCTCAGTAACAAGTTCTTTTGATGCATTTTTATTTATAATGGCCGCAGAAGAGTGGCGTTAACAAATTCAAGTCAGAAAGTTACCGTAATCATTGGAGAGCGACTAACAAGCCCATGCCAAGACCTTTATTTACCAACCGCCCCCCTATCCACACCCTAGGAAAACTCTGAATGTGCGGTTTTGCAGGAATATTAAGCCAACATGACAAACAAACAAGTCGAATCAACCACTCTACTTTACAAAATATGGCTCGAGTCATTGAGCACAGAGGGCCCGACGAACAAGGCATATACATCAAGGATAACATCGGCTTAGCGCACAGACGTTTAAGTATTATTGACTTAAGCACAGGCCAGCAACCGATGTTAAGTGCGGATAAAAGCATTGCGCTGGTATTTAACGGTGAAATATTCAACTT
>JAHRVS010000321.1 GCA_019090565.1 Gammaproteobacteria bacterium | reverse complement strand
TTGTAAAAGTAAAAGGCGTTTCAAAAAACGAACGGGTGTTTATTTCAGTGATGGAATACCTTAGCGGAGGCTGTTTGCAAGATCGATTGGTCACACCATTTCGTTGGAAAAGTTTTATCAGTGTTGCGACGCAGATGTGTGAGGCTATGGACTACGCCCACCGGAACCAGATTATTCATGGCAACTTGCGGCCCCGGAATATTCTGTTCACTGATAAGGGACGGGTTAAAATATCGGATTTTGGTTTCGATGAGCATTATGGCGAGGGGGAAGAAGGGGGGAATTGGTATAATTTTCTTGGTGAGGTCAAATCAGTGAAGGCAGACATCTATGCAGGGGGCGCGATATTTTATCAAATGTTGACTTCAAGCCAAAGGCCACCGGAATGGAAGCAAGGCAAGCTTCGTTCGAGCACCCAGTTTGATGCGCTGCCAAGTTCGTTGAGAGAGGTTATCCTTAAGATGATGGCCCTAGATTCGGGGCAGCGTTACGGTACGTTTTCGGAGGTTTTGGCTGATTTGAAATCGGTTAAAGTTTCAGCTCAACCCGTGAAAACGGCAAAACGAGAGCTTCGTACGCTAGATGATGTTAAAAGCAGGGCTTTAAGCCAGGTGGCATTATTTAGCGTATTGCTTTTTATGGGGACATCAGCATCCGTATACTATACCGGCAATGGCCCGCGCGTTTTCGGAATTATTCAGGCTGAGCTCTATGACTTATTTTTTCGGCTGGAGAAGTTTGTAGAGCTTGCCCGAGAACTACTTCCCTAATAGGCGGCTGGTATTTATCTGGCAGGCAGCGTTTGTTGCGGTGCCTAAAACCTGCCCCATGAACGCAGCGGTTGTTGAAGTGCTACTGATTCGAACAGTGTTAGGCGCCCAAGGCTTAATTCAAGGCCTAGTTCACAGCACGTCATGCATCCCCTAGGCCCCCTAAGGCGGGCGCTACGCATTTATGGGTGTAACCCCCTCTTTCACTCAATCTTTTCTTATGCCTGGCTCTATTCAGCGTATTTCAATGGCCTGCTAGCACACCTTTATAGAATCCATGGAAGGAGCTTGTCAGCGCTGGAGCTGCGCCGTGAATCACAGCTTTCTGGGAGTTTTGCTATTGTGACCTAGAATATTTTACGCAAATTAATTATGATCATCATCCTTTAGTAATCACGATGAAAGGTTGAGTTTTCAATGAAAAGTGTACTTTTGATGTTTTCTGTTTTACTGGTCACGGTTGGTATGCATGCCCATGCATCCAGTTTGGATATAAATTTGCGTGATGAGGCTATTCGAATGACTATTAGGGGGCCTGTTAATCAAACTGGTCTGAATATGTCACTGTCAGGTTTACATCATGAAAATGACAAGGACCTCATTGCAGCGGGTGTTTCGGTGGTTGAAGAAATGGAGGCGGGCAGTTATGTTGGAGTGGGGGGGAAATTATATGCCTTTGATGCCAATTCGGTAGATGGGCTGGGAATTGCTCTTGGTGGTTTTTTTCGATATGGCCTGCCTGGGATACCAGGTTTGGGCTTGGGTGGGCAGCTGTTTTATGGCCCTGATGTGGTTTCATTTGATGATGTGAAGCAGTATATCGAGACCGAACTTCGTCTTGAGTATGAGCTACTTACTCAAGCTATTATCTACACTGGGTATCGACACATTACTATTAAAATGGATAATAACAGTAAGGGGCGGGTGGATAGCGGGCTGCATTTTGGCTTACGTTTGATGTACTAGGGGGTAAATTATAGAGCCCCATCGTTGTTAAGCTATTGCGTGAAAAGTGCATTTTTAGAGGTGCCCTATAGCGCCCCTCATGCTTCCTCACCTCGTGCATTAAACTGCTTAAGGAAAGTGATTAATTCGTCGAAGCAAACCGGTTTGCTGTACAAATACCCCTGCGCGTCATTACAGCCGAGTGAGTTGACAAGGTCCATCTGGGCCACTGTCTCCACACCTTCGGCGATAACATCTAGGTTAACACCTTGGGCAAGTTGCGTGATGGCTTTGACAATCGCATAGCTGCCTTCATCATCGGAAATATCCGAAATAAATGACTTGTCAATTTTTAGTCGGTCAATGGGTAAATGTTTGATATAACTCAGAGAAGAGTATCCCGTTCCGAAATCATCAATAGCGATTTTGTAACCGCTATTTCTAAGCGCTACTAGCTTGGAAATAGTCGATTTCATGTCGCCCATGACAACACGTTCTGTAATTTCCAGTTCAATAGACGCGGTATCGAGTTGGTATTTTTGTAGTGTACGGGACAGTGAGTCGATGAAATCTTGCTTTTCAAATTGCTGCGTGGCGATATTAATTGACATCGGGATATCATCAAACCCAAGGTCTTGCAACGCCCTCAAATGTTTGCATGCCTCATCGATTACCCAGTTCCCGATAGGGATGATTAAACCAGTATCTTCAGCCAAAGGAATGAATGTGTCGGGAGAGATAAACCCCCCACTACTGTTTTCCCAACGTATTAACGCCTCTAATCCTGTTACGATATTTAATTTGGTATTAATTTGGGGTTGAAAGTGGAGGCTAAACTCCTTCTGCTCCATGGCTCTATGCAAGTTGCGCGATAAGCTAAGTTGGTCGACGACCTTGAACTGCTCATCGTTCGCATAAAAGAGGTATTGATTTCGGCCTTTCTTCTTTGCTTGGTCCAGTGCAATGTTAGCGAACTGAAGTAGTTCAGATGCGGTTTTCCCATTATCTGGAAACAGGCTGATGCCTG
>JAHRVS010000320.1 GCA_019090565.1 Gammaproteobacteria bacterium | reverse complement strand
ACGCCGTGATCACGGGCGGGCAAAAAGGCTTGTCGTCGATACCGGGTGTGTCGCTGGTGGCATTCTCTGATTCCGCCTGGGCACATATCGAGGCACGGAAAGATCGTTTGCGACACTGGTGCCTTGATGCAAAGTTGGCGGACCAGTTCTGGTATAAAAAATCTTATCACTACACCGCACCGGTTTCGGGTATTCTGGCCATGCATGAAGCCTTGCGCTTGATCTGTAAGGAAACTTTAGAAAGCCGCTTTGTACGCCATGAAAGTTGTTCTAAAGCACTACAGGGTGGCGTTGAAGCAATGGGGCTTTCGCTTTTTGTTGAGCCTGGCGCAAGGCTGAATTCCGTTGTGGGAATTAACCTACCTGACAACATAGTTGGCGCACAATTGCTAAAAGCAATGTCTCAACGTTATCGCGTGGAAATCTCGGGATCATTCGGGCCACCGATTGTTCGCATAGGGCAAATGGGGGAGCAATGCAGGAGTCATAATTTATTTAGAACTTTGCACGCTCTTGGAGCCAGCCTTGGTAGTTTAAAGTGTCGCGTAGATATTCCCTCAGGGATGGCCGAACTTGAGCGGCAGCTTAATGCATATGAGCTGCCTTAAAACGTAACATGCGATTAAAGTGTTGATTATATTTTCAGTTTGAAATTCACCCCTTTATTTTTGACTGGCGTGGTAATTAAAAAGCATGCAGGGCTGCGTGGGTCTTATGGTGCGAGCTGATTAACATGGGGCCAAGTAGAGTCCAAATCCCAAAAAGAATAATAAAGGCTCCTGCGAATTGACGGGTTATGTTTTTTCGAAAAAAAAGTTGAAAGTGTTTGGCAATAACTCCCGTTGAAAAAAGTGCGGGCAGTGTCCCTAGTCCAAAAAAAAGCATCGTCAGCGCTCCTTCTGTTGTGCTTTCGGTTATGGATGACCAAAGTAGTGTACTGTAAACGAGCCCGCAAGGGAGCCAGCCCCAAATAGCACCAATTGTATAAGCCTTCCATAGTCGATCGATGGGCTTAAGTGTTTCTATAAGGGGGGAGATTTGTTTCCAGACGCCTCCAGCTGCGCGTTCTAAGTGAGATAAAACACCCCACCAATTTGCGACATAGAGCCCCATTAATATCAACATAAGCCCTGCTAGGCTGCGAAATAACACAACACCTGTGTCGCCTATCCAGATTCTAATTTGGCCTCCCAAGCCCGCAAGAATGGCACCAGCTACTGCGTAGCTACTGATGCGTCCGAGACTAAATAAAATGGGATACGCAGCAACTTTCCATCTGTTTTGCGGCAAGGGAATAGCGAAGGAAAGTGCCGAAGCGATGCCGCCACACATAAACAGGCAATGGGTGCTACCAAAAAATCCGATACTTAAGGCGGTAAAAAGAATAGCGGGATCAATCATGTTTTGGGGTGTCAGATTGAGGGGTTTCGATGGTGTTTTTTCTACGTTCTTCCTCTGTCACTCGGTCATCGAAAATTATATTTTGTGCTGGTGAATCGAAATCATCAAACTGGTTATGATTAACGGCCCAGATGAATGCCCAGATTGCTAAGCCAAGCAGCGTGAGGCCGAGAGGAATGAGAATAAACAGTGTTTCCATTTAGACAATGTCCGCTAAAAAAAGGGCTAGATAGCCCGATAAGCTCTCGGGTTAAAACGTGTCGTGATAGGGGGCTTATCGGTGCAGTCGCAAAGAGTTTAGCACTACTACCAAAGAACTGGCAGACATGCCTATGACAGCCATATAAGGTTCGATGAGCCCCATAATAGCGAGCGGTAAGGCAATGCCGTTATAGGAAATAGCCCAGACCATATTTTGCCGAATTATATTTAGGGTTTTTTTGGCAGCTTCTCTGGTTGTTAAAACCAGCCTCAAGTTATCATTGAGTAATACAACATCAGCACTGGTTTTGGCTAGCTCTGATCCGTTTGATAAAGCAAAAGACACATCTGCTTGCGCTAAAACTGGGGCGTCGTTAATACCATCGCCCACCATAATGACGCGGTGCCCATTTTTTTGCAGTGCGTTAACATGCTGAAATTTTTGTTTTGGTGAATAGTCGGTGTGGATAACGTCAAAGCCGAGCGGTGCTGCCAGCACTTGCGCCGATGCAGAAGGGTCGCCGCTGAGCATGACAGAGCTTGGTATGCCAGCGGATTTGATTTCCTTTAATACGCTGGGCACCTCTTGCCTAAGGGGGTCTTCCATCTCAAACCAGGCCATGGCTTCTCTTTCAGAGCAAAGGAGTATGTGTTGTTTGCCTATCGATTCTCCCTTAGTAGGGGGCAGAGGGGTGTCTGAATCAAGTTGGTTGGCGAACTCGACTTTGCCAATACGATACAGTGTACCGTCTATACGCCCTTCAACACCCTGGTTAGGATGGTTTATTATATTTTCAGCGGTAAACTGGAAGGTATCACTATTACAATTCCTAAATGCTGACCCAATAGGGTGTTCTGAATGTTTCTCAAGGCACATGGCTATGGCAAGGCATTGGGTTTTATCGTAATCGGATAATGAATAAATTTCTGTTAATATGAATTTGCCGAGTGTGAGGGTGCCGGTTTTATCAAAAATAACCGTATCTGCTTTTAATATTTTCTCGAGGACATTTGAACGAGTGAGCAGGATGCCCTTCTTCATAAGGGCATTACTACTGGCCGTCAGTGCAACGGGTGTAGCAAGAGACAGCGCGCAGGGGCAGGTGACAACGAGCACTGAAAGAGTGACCCACAGCGCTCGATCTGGGTCTAAAAACCACCACCCAGTAAATACGAAAACCGATATAATCAGCAAAGCCAAGACAAAATACTGTGCAACACTATCAGCCAATATTGCGATAGCAGGTTTTTGTTCCAGCCCTCGCTCCATTAACAGCATTATGTTTGAGATGAGTGAATGCTGAACATGTTGAGTGACTCTCAGTACCAGTGTGCTTTCTATATTTTGACTGCCCCCTGAAACACTGCTGCCGATTTTTTTCGTTTTCTGTTTTATTTCGCCAGTGAGCAAGGACTCGTCGACGCTACTCTTTCCTTCGATAACCGTCGCATCTACGGGGATCGTTGCCCCAGGTTTTATTCGTATTTGGTCGCCTGGATTTAAATCAGTAACAGAAATAAGTTTTTCTTCCCCATCTTCCAAAATAAGCATGGCGGTCTTTGGCATGCACTTTAGCAAGGTCTGAGCAGTGATATTTGCTCGATATCGACCACCTTCTTCTAGAAACCTGCCGAGAGTAAGAAAAAAAATAAACATAGTGACCGAGTCGAAATAGACCTCTCCGTTATGGGAGAGTGTTGCCCAAATGCTACTGAAATAGGCGCCGGTTAGTGCCAACGATATAGGTGCATCCATATTGAGCTTTCGAAGCTTCAGACCATTTATCGCAGAAATAACAAATGGGCTGCCGGCGTATAACAGTACTCCGCTAGACACCAGCATGCTTACCCAGCGTAGGAGATTTTCGTAAAGACTCTCTATGCCCGTGAACGCACCGGCATAAAGGGCAACGCTGAACATCATGACTTGCATCATGCCTAGCCCAGAAATACCCAGGCGTTTTAGGGATGTTTTATATGTCCTACTTTGTTCATCATCAATATCCCTGTTCCATATGGGTTGGGCTTGGTAACCCAGCTTGTTAAGTTGGTTGAGAATGTGACTGAGTTTAACTTTGTCTGGCTCCCAGCTTAATCGTGCTTGCTGGGTGCCAGGGTTGACGTGGATACCAGTGACTCCTTCTATTTTCTGAAGGCCATTGTTAATAAGCCAGCTGCAGGCTGCGCACTGCATGCCACTAATTGCCAGCACTGTCTGGCGATGATGGT
>JAHRVS010000319.1 GCA_019090565.1 Gammaproteobacteria bacterium | reverse complement strand
TAATTGGTTTTGACGAGGCGGCGCTTTGGGAGTTGGCGCGAGGTGCGAACGGAAGTATGCGTGACGCCCTAAGCCTAACAGATCAAGCAATAGCGTATGGCAATGGCACACTTCGCACAGATGAAGTGCGAACCATGCTGGGGACCGTTGATCGAAGTGCTGTGTTGGTGTTGCTTCAGCGCCTCGCAGAAGGGAATGCCGAGGCTTTGTTGCAAGCCGTGTCTCAACTGTCTGAGCAATGTCCTGATTACAACGATATTCTTGCTGAATTAATCACGCTGCTCCACCGACTCACGATTGCTCAGGCTGTGCCAGGTTACAAAGACGACAACGAAGAAGCCAGTACTGAAGCCGATGTTTTGGCTCGTTTGGCCGGTGAGTTGACGGCAGAAGACGTGCAGCTTTTCTATCAAGTCGCCTTAATGGGGCGAAAAGACATGCCTTACGTACCTGATGCGCGCCGTGGCCTCGAAATGGTGCTTTTGCGTATGTTGTTATTCCGGCCACATAGCATGGGAGGAGGCTCTTCTTCGGTTAACCCTGGCAGTAGTGAGCAAGCCACGGCCAAGGGCCTGCAGTCGGCGAGAGAAAACCTAGGCCTGAAAGCGACGACAGGCGCAGGTGAAACAGTAAAAAAAAAACTGATTTGCCCACCCAGCGCTAAAAATGGCAATCAAAATACGCCTGTGGAAGGGCTGCCGGTTGCGGGCCGCCAATCTATAGAAGCAACAGCTCAGTCCCGAGCGGCAGACCAAATACGCCCCCAGGCTTTAGCAAGTGCAGAAGACCAAATAAGCGCAGAATCGACGCAATGGGACCAACTGTTACCACACCTGGCGTTATCGGGCGCGGCGCTTAATCTCGCCAGAAACTGCAGTAAGAACGAGCCTGCTGAAAGCGAGGACACCTATCACTTTATCATAGATAAACAGCATACTATTTTATTGCAGCCGGCTCGTGAAGCGATGATAAAACAGGCATTGGTTGATTACATTGGGCGGCCAGTGAGGTTTAAAATTGAAGTGGGTGAATCTGCGACGAATACCCCGCAGCAGTTACAGGATAAACAGCAACGCCAACAGCAGGCATCCGCTGAGCAAAGTATTATTGAAAATCCGGGCATCAAGGCATTGATTGATCAATTTGACGCGCGTATTGAAGCTGGGTCTATCAAGCCCCGGTTACTTCACTAAGCGTACACCGGCCTGAACCGGCGCCACCTTTTTAAAACTAGCGCCATGAATCAGGAGCTTGTCGAAGGTTTCCCCTTTGGCTGGCGGCTATACTGAACAATAACAATTGAGCAGGAGTAAATACTATGACCAACCCTTTTGATGATTTAATGGGGCAGGCCAAAAAAATGCAGGAACAAATGCAAGGCAAGGTCAAAAAAATGCAAGATGACCTGGTCAATACAGAGCATAAGGGCGAATCAGGTGCAGGCATGGTTCAGGTCGTAATGAATGGCCGTCATGACGTTAAAAGCGTTAGCATTGATGCTTCCTTGATGACAGAAGACAAGGTGATGCTGGAAGAGCTGTTTGCGGCAGCTGTTAACGATGCGGTACGAAAGGTGGAAACAGCGAATAAAGATAAGCTGGTGGGCATGGCTCCAGGGATGAGTTTCCCAGATGGTTTGAATCCATTTAAGACTTCAAAGTGAGCTTGAGTCCCTTAACCGACCGTCTGGTAGAGGCGTTATCCGTATTGCCAGGGGTAGGAAAAAAAACGGCTCAACGAATGGCTCTGTACTTACTTGAGCACAATCGTAAGGGCGGCCTTCAGTTGGCCAAACAGTTAAATGATGCGATGGATAAAGTGGGGCATTGCACGCAGTGTCGTATCCATAGCGAAGAGCCCGTGTGTCGAATTTGCCGGAACCGCTCTCGTAACCAGTCCTTGGTCTGCGTGGTAGAGAGTCCTGCCGATGCTTTGGCCGTAGAGCAGTCGGGTGGGTTTCGTGGTGTCTATTTTGTATTGATGGGACACTTGTCGCCGCTCGATGGCATTGGCCCAGAGCAACTAGGGATCAGTTTGTTGGTTGGCCGTGTTGCCAAGGGTGATATCAAAGAAATTATTGTGGCCACTAACCCCACTGTAGAAGGAGAAGCAACTGCACATTACATTGCTGATTCTCTTCGGGAGTTTGCCGTGATTGTCAGCCGAATAGCGCACGGGGTACCGGTAGGCGGCGAGTTGGAGTACACCGATGGCGGAACCCTTAACCACGCATTTTCAGGACGTAAACGCCTTGATTGATATGAAAGATTTACCTGTAACCATTGTCGTTGATGACAGTGAGAAATTAGCCATGTTGTGCGCTCGATGGCGAGAGCAGAAAGTAGTTGCGCTGGATACAGAGTTTATTAGAGAGAAAACCTTCTTTCCTATTCTGGGTTTGATTCAAGCCGCAGACAGCGAAGGTATTTACCTCATTGATCCTTTGTCTGATTTGGATTTTACACCTTTCTCAGCCATGTTAAGCGATGAATCTGTCATCAAGGTACTACATGCTTGCGGCGAAGACCTCGACGTATTCGCACATTTTTGTGGTGTTCTACCCTTTCCAATATTTGATACGCAAGTTGCAGCGGCTTACACCGGTATGGATACCCAAATGGGCTACCAGCGTATTGTTAGCGAACTCTACGACATCACTTTAGATAAGCACCAAACTCGTAGTAATTGGCTGCAACGTCCGCTTAGTGATGAACAACTGTCTTACGCAGCAGAAGATGTGCGGTATTTGTTGGATATACATGTCCTGTTAACGACACGACTGAAAAACCAGTTGCGGTTATCTTGGGTTGAGGAGGAATGCCAGGCCTTGATTACCCGTGGGCGTGCTTTGGATGCCTCGCATGTGTATTATTTGAAATTCCGCAATGCTAGTCATATGACTTATCCGCAGCAGAAATTTCTACAATTGCTGTGCATCTGGCGTGAAAAAGAAGCGCGTGATCGCGACAAGCCAAAAGGCTTTATTGTTCAAGAGTCTTGCCTGTTGCCTATCGCAGAAGCGATGCCAACGTCGATGAGTGATTTGCATGGGATACAGGGTTTAGGTGCGAAGGGCGCAGGGCGTTATGGCAGTATTATTTTGTCTCTGGTCGAGGAGGCGCGCAACGGTTGTCTTGATGCGGAGTTTGAAATGATTCCTGCGCCACTGAGAAAAGAAAGCAAGCCCTTTATGGACGGGTTGAAAAAAGCCTCTTCGGGCAGGGCGAAAGAGCTGGGTTTAAAGCCCGAGCTGTTACTACGGCGTAAAACCCTAGAGTTAATTTGCCAGAAACTTCTTAGTTCCTGCTCGAGCGACCTAGAGGAAACCCTGATGGGCTGGCGACGCCCGGTACTTCTTCCTTTGATCTCAGAAGTTACCTCCCTTCACGCGCCGCTTATTGAGCGGTTGCGAAACCCTTCTTCGATGCGAAAGGCCGAATGATGAAGTTGCTTTGTTCTATTTATAAAACTACAAAAAAAGATGAAATGTACCTGTATGTGGATAAAAAAGACAAGTTTCAGAAGGTTCCCGAAGCCTTGCTTAGCCACTTTGGTCAAGCCGTTCATTTTGGCGATTTATTATTGCGGCCGGAGAAAAAGCTGGCCCGTGTTGATGTCAATGAAGTGATGACGCAGATTCAAGAGAAGGGGTATTTTCTGCAAATGCCCCCCGCTAAGGAAGACTATTTATTGGATTTGCTTCAGCCCGATTCGGGTGAATAGGTGAGCCTTGAGTCCCCATTCTGGGAGCGTTTGCCCTTAGAAGAAATGAGCGAAACACAATGGGAATCTCTGTGTGATGGCTGCGGTCGCTGCTGTTTGCAAAAGCTAGAAGATGAAGAGTCCGGTGAGGTGCTCTACACTGATATTGCCTGCCAGCTTTATGATCTAAAGCAAGGAGGCTGTAAAAATTACCAGCAGCGCCTGGGTACAGTTGATTCGTGTATAAAGTTGACGGTTGCGCTAATACCTCAGTTTCACTGGTTGCCTCAAACCTGTGCCTATCGCTTGCTTTGCGAGGGGCTTCCTTTGCCAAGTTGGCACCCTCTGATTAGCGGTAGCCGAAACTCGGTACACGCGGCGCATTACTCTATCGTAGGTCGAGCGGTGCCTGAATTTTCCGTTAAAGAAGATGACTGGGAAGAAAGAGTCATTACATGGGTGAAATAAAACAATGCTAACATATGATGAATACATTCTGGTCTGGGGGGGGTACTTGTTGGCTGCTAGCGGCTTGCTTTTCGTGTTTTTACGAATGACCAGAGGGCTTCAATTTGCCGCCTTAAGGCGAGCATTGCGGGCTAGCATGGCGGTTCTATTGTTCATGCCTTGGTACAGTTATGCTGATCAAGACTACTTGGCACCTGCTTTTTTGATTGCTGCCTTTGACGCGTTGGTAAAGGGTAGCGAGTTATGGACAAGAGCGGGCGCTCCCCTTCTGGCGTCAATGCTTTCAGCAATTGTTGCTTCGGTCTTGATTTCAGCCGCTTTTAGGCGGCGTTAGGACGGTATCAACTTGCCCAGAACCTTGATTTGTCGGTGTTTTTTTACTATATAGAAACTAGGCCAGATGAAAACTCTATAATGACTGGCGTCCTTGGCTAAAGGGCCTCTTTGAAAAAACACCCTTGCTCCTCCTACTTAAGAAAAGGAATTTCTTTTGCCCGATCTCATGCTGTGTCCTTGGTTTAAGAGTTTCTACCACTTTGGACTGACTCTGGTCTTAGGCTTTTTTGCCTCCTTCGCCTTTGCAGGCGACGAGCTGAATATGGAGCCCGATAGCCGAGTATCTGATGTGAGAGTAGTGATAGATATCTCCGGCAGCATGAAAAAGAGCGACCCTAAAAACCTACGTATACCAGCATCTAAGCTCTTAGTGGGTTTGTTACCGGAGGGCAGCAAGGCAGGCATTTGGACCTTTGGGAAGTACGTTAATATGCTTGTCCCTCTTGGTCTTGTTGATCAGCAATGGAAGTCAAAAGCGAACCAGGAAATAAAGAAAATCAATTCCATTGCTATGCGTACCAATATTGGCAAGGCGATGGAGCGAGCCACATATGGCTGGCTCAAGCCTGACCCTGGTACGCGGCGCAGCTTGATCCTGTTGACGGATGGAGTCGTTGATATATCCCGGCGCATGGCTGACAATTTCCAGGAGCGGGAGAGAATTGTCAGCGAATTGCTTCCTCGCTTGCGCAAGCAAGGCGTCACCATTCACACCATCGCATTATCAGAAACCGCTGACAAAAAGCTAATGCAACGACTCGCCCTTGAGACTGGGGGTGTTTTTCAAACGGTGATCAACGCTGCAGATTTGCCAAAAGCATTCTTGCAAACCTTTGATAATGCCGTCCCTCAAGATCAGATTCCCCTCGATGATAACTACTTCTCTATTGATGGCAGTGTGGATGAGTTTACAGCGTTGGTATTTAAAACTGCGAAATCCCCCAAGACGCTACTTCAGACACCTGGTGGGGGAAAAGTTGGGAGTGACAACAAGCTTAAAACGGTCAGCTGGTTGTCAGCGGCCGATTATGATTTGATCACTGTGTCTAAACCAAGCAAAGGAGAATGGAGGCTAATTGCCGACGAAGACATTAGTAATAGGGTTACGGTAGTGAGTGACCTCCAGCTAATCGTTGATGAAATCCCTAGGAATATTTTGCTTGGGGAAAGGGTGGGTATAAATATAAGATTGCTAGAGGAAGGTAAATTATTGAGCAAAGAGGTCTTTTTGAAATTGCTCGATATCAAGGTGACACAGCAGCATGTGGGTGGCCGGCGTTGGTCTGCAACGTTAGGGGGGGAGTCTAATAAGGGAATGGCCGAACCAGGGCGGTTTTTTGCCCGGTTCGGTAAAACACTGGTTGCTGGTGAGCATATCTTTACAATAGTGGCCGATGGCAAGACATTTCAACGGCAAAGCGTACAGAAAATTGAGGTTTATGAAGAGCTGGTTAAAGTTGACGTTGAGCTTGATGATGCCAGCCCGATAGCAGTGTTCAATGTGAATGTGCACGAAGATGGTGGTTTGCTCAATACAGAAAAAACCAGTATGACATTGGAGTTGTGGGACAGTGACGACCAAAGCCAGGAAATTGAACTCGAAAAAAATGAAATTGATCATTGGTTGGGTAAAGCAGCACCATTTTCAGGTGCAGGAAAATATACCTACATTGTAAAGGTCGATGGCGAGGCACTATCAGGGCGAAAGGTTACTTATCAGACGAGGTTGAAGGAATTACTCTATTACCCTGAGGGCTACGTCCCAGAGGAAGAGGCTTCTTCCGACGAGGGTGATAGCAAGGTTCTTTCTGGAATCGAGGGGGATAAAAAGCCAGCGCCTCCTGAGAATCAAGGCGCTGAGAATAAAGCCCCTGAGGCTCCAGAAGAAAAAGCCCCGCTACCCGAAAAACCACCAGAAGAGAGCAGCGCCAAGAAGCAACTTGATGCGACACTGGAAAAAACACTGGTTTCCCCGCCAGAAAGCGAGGATGAGGCCGAATCATCGGGTTTATTCGATGACATGAGCACAGGGGTGTTGGTGGGTTTATTGGTAGGGGTGAACGGGTTTTTAATTGCTCTTGGTTACGGCGCTTATCGATTCCTTCGTAAAGATAAGTCTGCGACAGAGCGGGACTCAAAAGAAACGAAGAAATCAAAAAAAGAGTCGGATGATGGCGGCACTGAGTCCACTTCTTCGAAATCAGAGAGTGGCGAAGCAAAAAAACAAGTAAAAGAAGATGTGCCTAAAAAGGAAATTGATGAGGTAGACACAACCATACTGGGTGGCGGTGACGCGAGTTCCGCGGATATGGACGCCGATAGTTTCGACCTCGATGACTTTGACGAAGATGATGACCTTGATGACGAAATAGCGATGGACTCTGAGCTAGAGTCTGAGCTTGAAGGCATGGATGATATGGAAGTCTCGGTGGATGAAACAGATCTTGAGAGCATTGATCTAGATGACTCTTTACTTGATACCCAGATGCTTGAGAGCGTGACTGATGAAGTCGAACCTGATACCGATGAATCGAAGGGGGCTGAGGACGAGATTGATGATGCCGCTGAAGGTAGCGATGACGGGGATGATGATGAGATCACGGATCTTGATGAAGACTTCGATCTTGATATTGATATTGATGAACTTTTAAATGACAACAAAGATTAGTGTTGAGCACAGCATGCGCTGAGCAGAGTTGCCACAAGCCTAGTTTGAACGCTTGTGCTGCTTTTAGAGGGAGGGGCAATAAAGGAGGTATCGCTTTACCGCGCTCTTAGCTCGATAAAATAGTGCGATAAAAAATATGGTAGCTACGGGTAGATTCGAACTACCGACCCCAACATTATGAGTGTTGTGCTCTAACCAGCTGAGCTACGTAGCCAAAATAGT
>JAHRVS010000318.1 GCA_019090565.1 Gammaproteobacteria bacterium | reverse complement strand
TTTTTTCTTCCTTTTTTTCTTTCAAATTAATCGCCGCAGACGCTTTTCGTGCATTGGCTTGAATTGCGGTGTCTGCATAGGGTGTGCGCGGACGAACCGTTTCAACATCTTTCATTGCTTCTTGGGGTTTTGAGGCATAAGACGTCCTTTTTACACCGACTTGACTGGCAAGCGCCTGCTGCTGAGCTGGAGAGAGCTTCTGCAGTGCCGAAATTTGCTCGGCCGAAATCGCATAAACATTACCAAGAAAACACAAGTGAAAAAGGCACAAAGCCCCAGCAAGATGCAGCCCACTTTTATTAACGCGAAATGCGAAAAAGGACATAAACCAAGAGAATGAATGCCGAAAAAATAGGTTCATAAAATCCATCTATAGAAATATCCTTGATTTAAAAGAAGGGGCAGCGGCTAAAATGGAAAGCCAGGAGCAGACAACCGACAAGTGGTATTTTGCCTTCCAGGCAAAACCACCCGCTACTATTTCCAATCTAGAAACCTTGGTTAAGCGCGATAAGGCGAGCAAACACCTTCCCACGCTCGCCAAAGAATCACCTAAAGCACCCAGACATAGAGCGCTACTACAAATTGCGTATAAATTTCTGTGCAGGGTGTCCCTAAAAGTAACCAAGACACGGAGTGTTGCATCTTACGCGTCAAAACCAATATTATTGTAGAGGATATTAGTCGTATGTCACGAATTTTGTTGGATAAAGTTCCCGCCTATTGCCAGCAAGAGTCGATGGCAATAGGCGGGAGGGAAGAATATTTCGGCCTTCTCTAAATAACCGAAGGCCAAAGGGGCATAGTGCATGCTCCCATCAAAAGTTTAATTCAATACTCAGCGTTTCTATAGGAGTAACCCCTTTGGTTTCACCAATAAAAATCAACGCATCGACGGCGCTTGGGGTGTCGATGCTAGCATCACAAACCACCACTGCACTATAGGATACGTCTCTGGGTAAAAATCCTAATTCATAATAATATTCGCCTGTTTGCGTATCAAATTCTATATTCGCTGAGCTAACCGGGTCGAATTCATTACGCTGAATATCTTGCGGAACCTCACCATCGGAAAATGCTGAAAACAAATACACTGCCGCATTCGTTTGGCTGTTCACATCAACGCAAGCATTGTCGGTAAGCAAAGTATTGGACACCAAACCTTTAACATGGCCCGCCTCTCTGTCACTCACAATTCGCAAACTGGGCGCCAACTGGTACTCAGCTTCGGCAACGTCCTTTTCCACAGATTTACGCAGATCAAAGTCAACAGTCAAATGCGTATTACGCCCCGAATTAATACTAAAGGGCTGCAGTATCTTTAAACCTATTTTCTCGTTATCAGGCACATAAAGAGATTGCCACGTGTTGTCATCAAGTATCACGATCGAGTCAAACTCCCCCTGAGCAGCATTTACGATTAATCGCAGATACTCATAATCGCCTTTAGGGATTTTTTCTTCGAGCAAGATGGTTGAGCGTTGCGACCCCGGAAGCCCGAGAAGGTCCACATCGACAGGCGTATCAAATACTATTATCTGCGCCTCTGCATCGACATGTTTTATTTCAATGCCCGAAAACTGAACAATCACTTTCGACACACCATCCAAGGGGGCGTCGGTCACGGAAACGGTTAACGTTTTCGCATCGCTGGGTAGCGGCGCAACATAAGAGCTGTCAGAACAAGCTGTTAGGGCTAGAGAAAGCACCAAGATAGGGGCACAAAAATACAAAGGATTTTTTATCATTATTAGAACTCCTGTAATACAAACTACATGCGCCATTTTGACGCAATACGTGCTGCACGAGGATTATACCTAATTTTGATACCAGACCCTACTTTAGCGTTTAAGTGTCAGTTTTGCGCTTATTCTGCCAGATTGATCCGGGTTATCTAGCGATAAACTGCTGACATAAATTTGGTGTTTGGTTTCGAGGCCCTGCACCCACAAAATGAAATTGCTAAAGGGGACTTCTTCGACCCATATTCGCAGTTTCGCATCGCCATCGGGTTCAAAGCGCTTAAGGGTGATTCGGTTTTGCTGTGCGCTTCTGTTGATAATGGTCAATATGGGCACGGCATTTGAACGGGTCGACTTACCTCGATCCATTGAGGCAGCCCTTGCCTCCCCTTCCTTGCTAGTCATCCACTCAACTAAGCTACGCTTAGTGTCCCTGACCCGTTCGGCATTTTCTCGTGTTTCAGCAATAGGAGACCAGACAAGCGCGTAAATAAAAAAGAGCACAAGAAAACCTGCCAGCAGCAACAACGCCTTTTGGTCTTTCGCTTCCAATTGATTGTATTTCGCACTAATCGTGCTCAACTGAGGTTCAAATTGTTGCTGTAGTTTATCAAACATAAAATGCTCCTATTTTAGCCACGCTTTATCTTAATGCGGCTTTCAACGCCATCCTTTTGGGCAACAGCCGAGCCAATCTCAACGCTAAGGCCTTGTTTTTCCAGCGTCACTTTGAGCTGGTCCAACTGGTCAAATTGATGGGCACTGATATCCAAGCGCAGTTCTTTTAAGCGCTCTTCGAAAGAAACACGGTTAATCTTAAGCGGACTGGCGGGGCTTTTTTTATTGAACTGATGAAGTGCTTTACCCGCAGGATGCAATAGCTCTAGCATACCAGCTCCCGCCCCCGTAATACCCGCCCTCTTGAGGTGCGCAACAGTCTGGCTTTTCACATCAACAATGCGCTTGTCCTTTGGGAAATAGCTGTGATATAGGCTTTCGGCCTGCTGCTGATACTGGTCAGCCTCACTACTGAATTTTGCCGCACTCAGCAGCTCAACACTGATCGTTGTCACAAACCAGACGGCCGCAACCGCCGCGAGGGGCTTCCAATTAAAACCAAGACTAATGCCCGGCCCTTTAGGCTTGTATTGCCCCTGCAGCAGGTTGAACTGAGAGGCAACACTGGATTTCCCAGCTAAGACTTCTTCTGCAAATGCATGCAGAGGGGTTAACAAGTGAGGCTGCGACTGCGTTTGCTGGGAGGTTTGTTTGGCGTCCGAATCATTAAGCAGGTCAGACGCATTTAGCGGGCCCTCGCCATCGCCCACCGCTTGGTTTTCAGGTGGGTGAGAAGCGCAGTAGCGGTCGATCAAGTCTTTTATCCCACCAAGCGATGCCTTTGCCTCCTCACTTCCCGCTGACATTACGGTAAACCCGCTAGAAAGTGCGCGTTGATCCATCGATTTCAATACAGTGGGGGCAAGCGTATTTTGAAACCGTAAACCTTGGTACTCACCCCAACGAAGCCAGCTGACCTCCTCAGACACGACGAGCGTATTACGGGAGGCATCGCGAGGGACAAGAAGGGTATCAGGAAGCATTGCATCCATTCTGAGCCCACTTGCCTCAATTTGCTCAATCCAGTATTTCATTTTTTGATGGGTCACCACTGCAACACTGAAATTCCCATCGACATTGCGTGGCCCCAGTGCAAAGAAATTGTCTTTAACCTCATTAGCCAGGCTTTCTTCCAACGCAAAAGGAAGTGCCTGCTGAATCTGTCGCGCTTGTTTGCTAGGAATATCCACATCACGCAGTGTCACAAATTGCCCAGGAACCACCACAACCGTTTTTAGTATTAGCAGTGACGCATACTTGCTTTCCAGGGTCGGTTTAATGCTATCCAAAGCGCTAACCGAAACATCCATTAAGCGCTTAAGCTCAGTGTGAATTAGCCCCCATTCTGCCATTAGAGCGCCGCTTTGCGTATCAGTCTGCTCTAGAATGCGTATCAATAGTTGGTGTGTCACGATTTGTCTTCCAAGTTACGGGCTTGCTGCTTAGCAGGTTGTTAAAGCTGCCTCTAAATTACGCGATAACTACGGCACCGGTTAAGGCGTCTGCAAAACAGACATACAGTACATCGTGTATGCCACATACACGGTGGTTCGACCTGCGGGGCTTTCATGCTCTCTCGTGAACATCACTGTTTTTAGAGGCGCCCATAAATTTGTTACGTCAAACTATATGCCAAGAAAAAAGCTAAAACATACTCTGATTTCTACTTAGTACTGTGGGTTTCGTATTTCGCCCTGTCGGCAAGTACACGACGCTGTTGAGCTTACTCTTTCTCCCAAGGATGTCCGCCTCAGTACTTAATAATAAATATTCGGGCGAGAATATCACATTCCCTGCAACGGGATTGTCACCCAGTTCCAAATAATCAGGAATATCCTTTAACGCAGCGGCCTCTCTATCGCTAATCAACTCCTGCGCGCTCTCAGCGGTTATTTTTTCACTCAAAGAAAGAATTACTGGCACAGGTGCCGCATTGAGGTTCAGCTTTGAGGACACGGGCAGCGCTACAATAAAGGGTTTTAGTATCTCAAATAAAGGGCCCGTCATGCCTCGTACTAAGTGTAACTCAGAGATATTCTGAAAAGGGCGATTTGCTGTACGATAGGGAGGTTCAAAACGAAGGTATTCTTGGCTTTCGGCACCAGCAACGCCCGTGGGGTCATCGTCCTCATCAATCCAGTCAGCAATAGCAATGGCCAGATCCCGCCCTTCTGCTGCAGGGACCCCTAGCTCTGTAGTAAAACGCTCAAAGGCTGCAACAGAGGGCTCATCGGGGTCATTGTTGACAGAGTCAAGCCAGTTGATATTGAAACGCCCACTCAACTCAAATATAGAAACCTGCAACACCCCCTCTTCGACAATATAGGGAGGAAGATTCTGACTCGCCAAGGTACTTGCTTGCGGGTTTTCTTTTAACAAATCGGGAACCAGCGCCATGGCATAGGCCTCCGCACCACGGGCATAGACTGCGCCCTTGTCGAGGGCAAGCATATTTTCAGTGCGGCGCAAATCCAGTTGCAAGCGGCTAGACATCTGGATGGCTATCACAGAAGCTATCGCAAAAATCAGCAGTACTGTTACCAACGCAACACCACTTTGTTTGCCACGAGCGCTTTGAAAGCCCACTAGCTTCCCCCCCCAGTAATGCTATATAAACGACGAAGTTCACCAAGGTTTTTACCTTCAATGAGCACTTCAATTACCTCAGGAAGGTCATTCTTACGAGCGGGGTCGATAGGCGGCCAAGAGGGCATCCAGTCTTGGCTTTTTTTATCGAAATAACGCACCACGAAGCGATTAACACCTTTTAGCAACACGGCGCGACGCGGCGCAGTGTTTGACGCCCGATCCAGCTCAAACCAGTACTCTCTTATCAGCGCTCCTTCTTCAAGCGCATAGCGTAATCGCTGCAATTCGCTGCGCCGGTGATGATCTGGCAAGGGGTTGCTCCAACCGGTGCGGGTAAACTCAACCCCAGTTTCATAACCGATTACAGCACTTTGCTCGGTGCCGTATTCATCCATTATGGGGCGCTGAACAATTTGCTCAAAATCTCGACGAATAAACAGAAATCCCCGCTGTAACGAGGCCATTTCTTTACCGTGACGTTGGCTGGTTTCGTTAGCGGTGAGAATACCATTGAGAATAAACGTAGCGCTGAGCCCGATTAGACCAAAAATCCCAATCGCGATAACCAGCTCTATCAGGGTAAAGCCCTGTTGCCTTTTGATTTGACTGGTTTGACGATAACTCATTGGCGTTTCTTCACTAAGACCATCAGGTCAGTGATTGGCGTAAGCTTATCCTGCCCTCCATTGCCTTTTTTTCCTACCTCTATTCGAACCTGGCGCACATCTTTGTGATCGGTAGCCGATGCCTCGGCCTGAATACGCCACTCCTCACCGGCCATTTTGGCTTCGTATTTTTTAAGGCCAATAGAAGGGTAGGCATCAAAATGTTGAAGCTCCACCACCTTGTTCAAGGCCACCCAGTGCGCAAGGGTTTTATCTTGAATACGCTGGTGGGCCATGATGTTTGAACCGCTGACGTTGTATAGACCCACAGAAATAATAGCGAGTACGGCGACTGCCAGTAAGACTTCAAGCAATGTAAAACCAGAGGATTTTTGACGTTTTAGCATCATGTCACCGATCAGGGGAGTTAGGCGTTTGTAAGAAAATCTCCCCCACTGCGTTGGCACTAATGAGGTAACGCCTCTCACTATCGTCTTCGGCAAAAACAGTGATACTGAAAGGCGTTATTTCACCACTGGATAGGAACCAAACATTCGGCTTGATGGTTTTCGCCTCATTATCGTCAATGAATATTTCTTCGGCGTTGTCTTCGGCGCTGGAAGTCGACTTCTTTTTCAACGAATAGGCTATTTCTTCGGCGTCAAAAACCAACACGAAGGGCTCAGGTAATGCATAGGTCCGATATACGGGCGGCTGTTCAAAATTCTGCCACTGGTTTGCATCTCTATCCCAGATAGAAAACGAATATTCACTTTCTTTAAAAATAACACCAAATTCCTGCCCCTGAAAAATGGACTCATCGGCCAGTTGCCGCAACACTTGAGTCAAACGCCGCGCCTCGGTTTCCAATTCACGGTGAGTATTGTCAGGATTCATGGTGATTACCACTGCTGCACTAACAATGGCAACAATTACAATCACCAGCAACAATTCAAGCAGCGTAAAACCACGCTCTGAATTGTGTTGTCTTCTGCGCAACTAGATATCCTCTAAACTAATATCCGTATTAAATTCTTCACCACCTTCAACGCCGTCAGCACCAAATGAATACAGGTCGTAGGGCCCACTTACACCAGGGCTGATATAAACGTATTGAACCCCCCACGGGTCAGAAGGCATTTTAGGCAGGTAGCCACCTGGCGCCCAATTTTTTGCATCATCAGGCTGAGAAACCAGCGCCTCAATACCCTGCTCGGTGCTAGGGAAGTTGGCATTGTCCAGTTTATACATGCTCAACGCATTACTGATATTACGAATGTCGCTTTTGGCAACGGTCACTTTTGCCATATCATCACGCCCCACCAACTGAGGGACCACCGCGGCGGCCAAAATACCGAGAATAACAATCACCACCATCAGCTCTATCATGGTAAAGCCTTGTTGACGAAAGGCAGAAGTGGGATTTTCATTTAATTTTAAATCAATCATTTTTATATCTTCTTTGAAGGTGAAATCAACCTACGAGGTTATTTAAACTGATAATAGGCAGCATAATTGCCAACACCATCAACAATACGACCCCTCCCATTATCAATAATATTAGCGGCTCGAATAAGCCAACCAGCGTATTTAAAAGGTTTTCAAGCTCACGCTGCTGATTCTGTGCAGAGCGATCAAGCATACTGTCTAGCTCACCGCTTGCCTCACCGCTTGCGATCATTTGAATTAGCATCGGCGGAAAAAAACCCGATGCGTCCAGAGAGCGGTTCAGACTACCGCCCTCTCTGACCTTTACAGCAGCCTCCTCAACCGCCTCACGAATACACATATTAGATGTGACCGCCCCTGCAATAGAAAGTGCCTCAACCAATGGCACACCACTGCGAAATAAAATACTTAAAGTTGATGTTAAACGTGCTGTATCGGCACCCTTGATAATTTTGGCAATCAATGGGATACGCAAATAAAAGCGATCCGCTCGGCTGCGCAGCGTATCCTGTTTCATGGCCCGTTGATAAGCCATCGTCAACGCAATCGCCAAAAAGACTAAAAAAACACCATAGCTCTGCATAAACTCACTGCTATCTATCAGCACCTGAGTCAAAAATGGCAAGGCCTGGTCTCGGCTTTCAAAGACCGACACCATTTTGGGGACCACAAATGTCAGCATCCCCACAATGATTAACACTGCGACTCCCATCAAAATGAAGGGATACATCATGGCCATTTTAATATTCTGCTGCGTCTCGTGGCGCCGCTCGGTGAAATCAGCCAGTTGCTCTAACACAAGCTCCAGGTGCCCTGATTTTTCTCCCGCTGCCACAGTAGCGCGGTAGATGTCGGGAAAAGAGCGCGGGTATTCCCCCAGGGCATTTGCAAGAGAGTGCCCTTCTAGCACTTTAGCGCGTATTGCCAGCACCATACTCTTTATAGCGGGCTTTTCACTTTGTTTGGAGACAGCGCCAAGCGACTCGTCAATGGCAAGTCCCGCTTGAATGAGGGTCGCTAGTTGGCGGGTAATTAGCGCCAAATCAGAGGCGCTAATAGAGGTTCGACTGAATAGACGCGATACCGTTTGCACCCCCTCCT
>JAHRVS010000317.1 GCA_019090565.1 Gammaproteobacteria bacterium | reverse complement strand
TTCATGGCGGCGATAATCCAAACCGTATCTGTGGTAGCTGCGAATTACAAATAGATATCCGCCCCATTCCTGGTATGCAGATCGATGAACTGCGCGTTGAATTAAAAAAAATACTGGCTCCCGTTGCACAGCAACACAAGGTGAAACTGGAAATCCAAGCCTTGTTCCCTGGAACCCCTCCCTTTGAAACCGCTGCCGATAGCCATTTGGTTAGAATGGCGGAAGAATTCACTGGCCATAGTGCCGAAGCAGTCGCGTTCGGAACCGAAGCGCCTTTTTTTCAAGCCCTTGGGACCGAAACAATTATTCTAGGGCCTGGCTCGATTGATCAGGCCCATCAACCCAATGAATTTATTGCGCTTGATCAACTCCCGCAAGGCATTTCACAAATTCGCCAGTTTATTCAATCACTTTGTGTTGGGCCACTCTAACCCTTTGGCCTTTGGGGCCGACACAATAAATTCAACAACAATAATTCGCGTAAATTATATTTTATTCTATTGAAATTTAGAAAAAAAATCATAGATCTAAGAGGAACCATTATTCTTTCTCAGGAGATTAGATCTATGCAAGCCTTCCATTACAACCCCAGTTTTAACCCACGATTTTCAAGCCGTTCCTTGTCGCGTGGGAATTTTCCCAATAAACAAAACCACCAAGATTTGGCTCATAACCTTATTGCCGTTGACGAACAGAACCTTACCTTGGTACTTGCCGTACCCGGTTTCGAAAAAAGCGAACTGGATATTCAATTAGAAAAAAGCACTCTCACCATCCGTGGGAACACCAAAGAAGATGACAGCGTTTCAACCTTTGTTCATCAAGGAATTACAAAGGCAACATTTAGAAAGCAGTTTCAGCTTGATGAAAACATTGAAATTAATAGTGCAAAATTAAAAAATGGTTTGCTACATATCTATCTTACTAAAAATATACCTGATGAATTAAAACCCCAATCAATTTCAATTCAGTGTGATGACGATAAGCATTAATTAGGAAGGATTTTTAAAATCACTCCATAAACGGTTTTTCTAAAGCTCACCCAAATTTTGAGTTAGGGCCAGATATTAATGATATCTGGCCCTAACAGGCCGTTAAAATTTTACTGGTGCGGCCATTTAGGAACACCTAAAGGATGCCTCTAAAAATAGTGATTTTCACATGAGAGCAAGAAAACCCCAAGCAGATGACCGCGCGAATACAGAAGGTAGAACAATGCAGGACCCAGTTGCCAAGAACCACCGTGTATAAGGCAGTAATGAGAATTCGAGTACGGCGTTGGCGTAACGATCGTGTGAAAGCGCATTTTCAAAAATACCCTAAAATCTCTCGTTTGGCTTATACGTTTCACACATCAGTTTCCCCTGTTTTTCTCCTATCTAAAGCCCTCCAAAAGTAGTAATTCACAAGCCCCCCAAAAAATGAAACGCCATGATGCTTAGGGCGCACACGCAAATTAGAGTAAGGAGCTTATGTATACGATGGACTGTATACCGGCTTCATAAGGACCTAAACCCCTGACACCACTATCGCGTAAAAAGTACATTCTTAGAGACACCCTCTGGCTCAGTGAATTTCACCAAACTACCAAGGGAACCTTTAGTAAGAGTTTATGCTCTAAACGATCGTTGATCCTCATTATTATATTGAGGGCCGCCTCTACAAATAGTGGTTTTTATGTGAAGACTAGAAAATCCCGCATGCACGATGCGCTGTAGCCGAGCATGCAGGAACCTTCATCGATAATTCCGCAGTCGCATAAAAAGTGCGCTTTCAGAGGTGCCATGGGTATTTCCAAAAAGGGCTGTGTGAATATCAGCCTTTACGTTTATTTTAGGAGTGTTTGTTAAATGGGAAAGTCGTTTAAAATTGCGTTAATCACTATTTTTATGGGCTGGTCTTTGCAGGCGTATGCGGGTTTGCCTACCATTGATTCACAGGGTAAAGCACTGCCGTCTTTGGCTCCAATGCTTAAAAAAATCAACCCTGCGGTGGTTAATATCTCCACATTTTCGACCAAAGCGATCAACAACCCCCTTATGAACGACCCCTTTTTTAAACACTTCTTTAACCAACCTGATACCCGTCAGCAGCAACGTCCCAAGAAGCAAAAGCAAAGCGCCGGTTCAGGGGTGATTGTTAATGCGGGAAAGGGCACCGTTATCACCAACTACCACGTTATAAAAGGTGCTGACGAGGTGCAAGTGTCTTTGGTAGACGGAAGAACCTACCTAGCAGAAGTCACCGGTAGCGACCCTGATCTTGATATCGCCATATTAAGCATCGATGCCAACAAACTCACCGATATTAAAATTGGCGACTCCTCCGCATTGCAGGTCGGTGATTTTGTGGTGGCCATTGGAAACCCTTTCGGCCTCGGACAAACGGCCACTACCGGCATCGTTAGCGCGCTCGAGCGCACCGGCCTCGGCATTGAAGGTTACGAAAACTTCATTCAAACCGATGCATCCATTAACCCGGGGAATTCAGGTGGTGCACTGGTAAATTTAAAAGGTGAATTAATTGGCATCAACACTGCCATTATTGCCCCTGCAGGTGGCAATGTGGGTATCGGCTTTGCAATCCCAGTGGACATGGCCGCAGCCAGCATGGAGCAAATCATCCAACACGGCGAAGTCCGCCGAGGTCAAATTGGCGTCAGCATTCAAGATATTACACCGGATCTGCGCAAAGCCTTTAATCTTAAAAATGGCCAAAGAGGCGTGCTGATTAGTGGCGTAGCAAAAAATTCATCTGCAGAAAAAGTAGGGCTACTGCCTGGAGATGTAATCATTGCTGTTAATAAAAACAACACTGAATCTGCCGGCCAGCTTCGTAGCCAGATAGGCATCAAGCGTATTGGTGACTCAGTAAAAATCACGATTATGCGTGACGGCAAGAAAAAGAAACTCGATGTCATGGTTGGTAAGCCCCATCAGGGTAGTGCCAGCATAAGTGGCTCTCACCCACTTCTAGAAGGCGCAACCTTCGAAGACAACGCAAAGGGGGATGGTTTAATCATCACCAACCTCGCGCCCAATTCCACGGCCGCATTCAGCGGGCTACGCAAAGGCGACATCATCGTGGGCACCAACCGCATGCGAGTCAATAGTATCAAGGAGCTAGAAAAAGCCCTTCAGAGAGATAAAAACAAAGTACTGCTGCACATCAATCGAAATGGCGGCTCTTTTTACTTAGTCATTCGTTAAACACGCACCGCAGTTTTTCCCAAAAGGAAACGCTGCGGGTATTTTCCGGCTCAAAAAACCCAACTGCCCCATCTTAATACCACCGTCTTTCCCTGATAACGACACCCCTATTATAGTTGCTGCCCAGCCCTACTAAGAAACCGATCTAACTCATTTGCAAAAACCTGGCGGTCTTTCTTAGATAAAGGCGTCGGCCCTCCCGATATCTGGCCGCTGCTACGCATCTCTTCCATAAAATTACGCATCGTTAAACGTGCCTTGATATTTTCAGGCGTCAGGGCTTCCCCTCGAGGGCTAATCACCCTTGCCCCCTTTTCGATCACTTGTGCAGCAAGAGGAATATCAGCAGTAATCACAAGATCACCCCTTATTACCTCGTTTACGATATAATCATCTGCCACGTCAAAGCCAGAAGCAACCCGCACAGTTTTAATATATTCAGAATTAGGGGTGCGTAAAGGCTGATTCGCCACTAGGATTACCGGAACCTTGGTTCTCTCAGCAGCACGAAACAGTATTTCCTTCACCACAACTGGGCAGGCATCCCCATCAACCCAAATTTGCATGGGCGCCTTTTCGTCGATATCTCTCTCTAAATGTCATAACAAGACTCTGTTGCATAAAGTAACAGACATGGCAATCTCCACGCTGTATAATTCCGCACCTTTTTCTGGCATTCTCAATGCCTTCATCCTTGCCACACCACAGGATAAAAACACATGACTGACCTTCCGCAAAGCTTTCAGCAACTGGGGCTCAACGATAATCTGCTTAAAGCTCTTAAGCAAGTGGGCTACGAAACACCCTCCCCTATTCAAGCAGAAAGCATCCCATTATTACTGGAAGGAAGGGATATCATTGGCCAAGCGCAAACAGGAACCGGTAAAACCGCCGCCTTTGCGCTACCTATCTTGCAACAAGTAAACACTCGGCTCAAAGCACCCCAGGTTTTAGTCCTCGCGCCAACGAGAGAGCTTGCCATTCAAGTAGCAGAAGCCTTTCAAACTTATGCCAAGCATATGAGTGGCTTCAGCATACTGCCTATTTATGGTGGTCAGGGCTACGACTCTCAAATTCGCGCCCTAAGACGAGGCGTACAAGTGGTTGTGGGCACCCCTGGGCGCGTCATGGATCACATGCGCAAGGGAACCCTTAAGCTCGACAAACTCACTCATCTGGTACTCGATGAAGCCGATGAGATGCTGCGCATGGGCTTTATTGATGATGTGGAATGGGTGCTGACTCAAATTCCAGAAACTCGGCAAATCGCCTTGTTTTCTGCCACCATGCCCAGTCAAATTGCAAAAGTGGCCAAAAAATATTTAAACGAACCTG
>JAHRVS010000316.1 GCA_019090565.1 Gammaproteobacteria bacterium | reverse complement strand
GCCAGTGCCTTGGCTCCCAGCTTGTTACTGAGTGCTTGCGATGCCAAGACGCAGAACAGTGCATCATCAAAACCAGAACTTGCTAAACCCGATGTCCTCACCCCCTATCAAGATATCACGACCTATAACAATTTTTACGAATTTGGCACAGATAAATCTGACCCAGCAATTTACGCCAAAAACTTCAAGGTTAAACCATGGTCTATACGCGTAGAAGGAGAGGCAAATAAGACCGGCACATTTACATTGGAGGACATCGTTTCTCCTCATGCAGAGGAAGAGCATATTTATCGTTTACGTTGCGTCGAAGCTTGGTCGATGGTGATTCCTTGGCAGGGCTTCCCTCTCGGAGATTTAATTAAACGCTTCGAACCCAACTCCAAAGCAAAATATGTTCAATTTGAAACCTTGGAGGATGCCAAACAAATGCCAGGCTTGAGTTCATCTGTACTGAGATGGCCCTATGTGGAAGCTCTAAGAATGGATGAAGCCATGCACCCTCTCACGATCCTTGCAACGGGCCTATATGGAAAATCCCTGCTCGGTCAAAATGGGGCACCGATTCGTTTGGTAGTTCCATGGAAATATGGATTTAAAAGCATTAAATCCATCGTTGCAATTCGCTTCACCGAGCAACAACCCGATACATCCTGGAACCTGAGAGCACCTCGTGAATACGGCTTTTATTCCAACGTCAATCCAACCGTCAACCACCCTCGTTGGAGCCAAAAAAAAGAACGCCGAATCGGTGAGTTCCGAAAACGAAAAACACTCATGTTTAATGGCTACGAAGAGGTAGGCAGTTTGTACAGCGGCATGAACTTAAAGAAACTCATTTAACTGGCTCTTAATGAAGCCTCTAGCAGGTGTTCTCCCCAGCGATAGCTTCAACGGCGCACTCCAAGCCTCGTATCTTCGTTATACGCTATGGCTCCACCTGCAATGCCTTCACGCTCTCGTGAGAAAATAATGGTTCTTAGAGCTCCCCTTAACCACGGAATGATTGTTAAGAAAGAGCGCGCTGAGTGATAGAAATGCTTTCTTCCATGACTTATTTACAGCAAGTACGTTGGTTTAAACGGCTTGTTTTTTTAATTTGCTGCTTACCAATAGTGTGGCTGGCATGGCAAGGTTACAATCATCACTTGGGCGCGAACCCCATTGAAGCGGCCATTCACGAAACCGGGCTTTGGGCGCTGCGTTTCTTGTTAATAACGCTGGCTGCCACCCCTATGCGTCGTTTCTTAGGCTGGTATTGGCCGACACAACTACGGCGCATGTTAGGCCTGTTCGCTTTTTTTTACGCCTGCCTGCATTTAACTTCTTATGTTTATCTCGACCAATATTTTGCTTGGACGGATATTCTTGAGGATATTTTAATGCGCCCCTATATTGCCCTAGGCATGTCTGCGTGGTTTTTGCTCCTACCTCTAGCTGTAACCTCTTCCAATAAGATGATAAAACGCTTAGGTGGAAAACACTGGTCGAGGCTCCATAAACTGGTGTATGTCATCGCAACCCTCGGTATTTTGCATTACGCCTTGCTCATTAAAGCTGGCTGGAGCCTGGCCACCCCTTATATTGTGGTTTTTATTATTTTGATGGTTCTGCGCATGCCATCAACGTCGAAAACCTAGTGCGGGCTACAACGCTGAAGAGCAGCACTTTTAGAGCTGCTCTTCAGCGTTGTAGCCCGCATCAGTACCAATCCGTTAGTTTACGCCTTTATTTTTGTCCCCCCAATAAGGTGCCCTTAACTCGGTTTTCAGTATTTTACCCGCCCCACTCATCGGTAAAGGTTCTGCTCTAAACTCCCAAGATCGAGGGCATTTAAAGCCGGCGATCAAACTGGCACAATGCGCTTTTAGCTCGTCTTCTGTGGCTGTCTGGCCAGGCTTAAATACCACCACAGCATGGACCAACTCGCCCCACTCTTTGTGCGGGATACCAATCACTGCACACTCCTGCACGGCCGAATGCTGATAGACGGCTTGCTCTGTTTCAGTGGAATACACGTTCTCACCACCAGAGATAATCATGTCTTTATTGCGATCTACAATATAAATAAACCCCTCATCATCCATGTAAGCCATGTCACCAGTATGCATCCAACCATTGCGCAACGTTTCAGCCGTCACCTCTGGCATCTTCCAGTAGCCCTGCATCACATTCGGGCCACGAGCAATGACCTCGCCGACCTCACCACGAGGCAACTCTTTATCGTTTTCATCAACGACTAGAATTTCCACCCCATAAGCTGCGCACCCTGCTGACTTTAATTTCCCACTATTAGGGCCCTCTGTGACATGGTATTTGGAATCAAGAAAGGTCATTACCGGAGATGTTTCCGTCATGCCATAACCCTGCTTAAATTCACAGTTTGGAAATAGCTCCATCGCCCGTAACAAGACCGCCTCAGGCATCGGAGAGGCCCCATAAAGAATGGTCTTTAAACTCGACATGTCATAATTGCCAATATCAGGAAAATTCACCAACATATTCACCATGGTCGGAACGAGCAAGCATACCGATACGTCTTTATCTTGAATGATTTGAAGCGTTTCTTGTGGATCAAATTTAGGCAAAAATGTATGGGTGCCTGCGGCCATCGTGAGCGCAAAGGTTGAAGCACAGTCAGCAAGATGAAACATAGGCGCCACATGCAAATACACCGATGTTTCATCAAACTTCATAAAGGGTGTCACGTTCAAGGCATTACTCACGAGGTTATCGTGGGTAAGCATCACCCCCTTTGAGCGCCCTGTTGTACCGCCGGTATAAAACAAACCGGCAATGTCATCCCCTCCACGCTCAGCATCTTCGACAGGTTTGCTTTTTGCGATAAGTTCTTCGTAGTTAATACACCCTTTTGGCGTTTCACCCTCGCCGGCAAAAATGATATTTTTGACCGTATTCATCTTCCCTTCGAGTGCGGGCAACATTTGTGCGAAGGCGTCATCCACCACAAGTAGTTCGGTTTCGGAATCGTTTAAAGTAAATAATATTTCGGGTGCGGCTAAACGAATATTAATTGGCACCACCACCGCCCCAGCCCAAGGTATGGCGAAAAACAGCTCCAAATAGCGATTACTATTTAAAGATAATACGGCAGCGCGATCTCCTAGAGAAAGGCCTAGCTGTTGCATGCCCCCCGCTAGACATTGAATTCTGCTTTTGAATTGATTCCAGGTAGTTGTTCGAGACCCAAATTTACTTGCTGGCTGATTACCACTGACTTGCGCGGCGCGCTTAACACATTGGCTAAGATACATATTATTATTCCTTTTTATGATCCAAACTCTATTTCATTTTAGTGGGCTACAGGCCCTTAAGTGCAATGAAAATCAATAACAGATAGGTAAAACGCAAAGTGCCCAGCCCACTATAAGACAGACGAGCCAAACTTAAGCTATGCGTCAATTTGCCACATTCCCATGAGGCTCGGCGGCCTCTAGAATGACCTTTAACGGAAACAGTCGTCCCCCAGCGAGGAAAGCCGTTAAACCTTTTCGGTACCGAGACCCGTGAACAACGGCCCTCTCGGTACCGTTTTTATTTTTGAGGCCATCCTTAAGCTGCCTGCTAGGCCTCTTTGCCCTGTTCGTCGCTTATCCCGATGCTTGCCAGTCCGTTTAATACCATTTGAGGCATACTGATCACCCCCACAACCTCACCACCTTCGATTACGGGTGCATGAGAAAGGTCATGGCGTTCAAACAAACGTGCACAGTAGCGAACATCCATATCCGGTGATACTGTTATAACCGGTTTGTTCATAATTTCATATAAGTTTACGCGCTTTGGTGGTCTATCTTTCGCTAGCACTTTGCGCGCAATATCACCTAACAACACCATACCCAGCTCATCGTGGACATGCCTTTTACTGACAATAAGGGGTCTGGCCCCCTCATCACGCATTTTCAAAATAGCTTCTTCTACTGTCATAAGCCCATCAACCATGAAGAATTTACTTTTCATGATCTCTCGCACTTGAATTAGCTTATGTTCACTCATAACTCATCTCCCACCACCTCAACAATTTGATCCATTTGATGTTTAACTCCGACGGCATCTTCGACGTCTATCTGAATGGCAATACCACTTCCTGGGCGCTCATCAAACTGCCCTACTTCCGAGATCCTTTCCAGTATTTTCTTACACAAGTGCTCTTCCACCAAAAACATCAACACATCACGCTGGGATTCTAGCGACATACCAAAGAACGTTTTGTTTCTTTCTACCCCTTCACCCCGAGCATTATTAATAACCGTCGCACCCGTTGCGCCGGCTTTACGGGCAGCTTTCATTATTTTATTGGTTGTTTTGTCTTCGACAAAGGCCAAGATTAATTTAAAGTGCATAGGGAACTCCTAATTCTCATCCAGGTGAATTTGATTTTTACGGTGAGCCAGATACTCAGTGAATTGTGCATAGGCAAGCACACTGGCAATGGGGAATAAACTAGCAAAAGCGATAAGACCAAAGCCGTCAATCATCGGCTCTCTTCCCGGTACCGACTCTGCAAGCCCCAGCCCGAGGGCTGCGACCAAGGGAACCGTAACCGTAGACGTCGTCACGCCTCCAGAGTCATAGGCCAGAGCAATAATTGCTCGGGGTGCACGCAATGTTTGCAACACCACTAATGCGTATCCGGCAATAATAAAATAATGGACGGGCAGGCCTGTCACGATCCGATAACACCCTAGAGTGATGCCCACCGCCACACCGATAGCAACCGCTATACGCAAGCCCCAATTACTGATGGTGCCACCCGATATCTGATTTGCTTTACCTGCTACGACGGTCAATGCCGGCTCAGCAATTGTGGTGCTGGCACCAATAGCAAATGCAAAAATATAAACCCAGTAATAAGCTCGCCAATCAATGGTACCGTCTTCCCCATCTAGGCCGAGACTAGCTTGAGATGCGTTAATTAATTCTGGAGCGGTGAGTTGCTCCGCCATTAACCTGCCAATTGGGAACAGGGCTTGCTCTAGGCCAAGTAAAAACAAAGTCATCCCAAATAGCACGAAAAGCATGCCCATAATGACCTTTCGCACTTCGGGGAATTTTCGACGAATGACGGCGAACTGAAAGAACACAATCACCAGTGCAATCGGCAACACATCCAGAAGAGTACTCAAGAACACTGGGAAAAAAGAAAAGAGCGCACTCATGACAGGACTATCCCATAGGCCATAACAAAGATGATTGGCGTCAAGGAGGCAAAAGCTATCAGGCCAAAGCCATCAAGCATAGGGTTGCGTCCTTGAATAGCCGAAGCCAAGCCAATCCCTAGCGCAGTGACCAAAGGTACGGTGATGGTTGACGTTGTTACACCACCTGAATCATATGCGATACCAATAATTTCCTCTGGTGCAAAATTTGTCATAATAATCACTAACCCATAACCACCGGCAATCATAAAGTGAATGGGCCAACCCTTTAGAATGCGCAAAACGCCAATGACTATGGCCAACCCCACCGAAAAGGCAACGGTATAACGCAGACCCAAAGAGTAAGTATCTTTTCCCGACTCGGTATTTTCGATAATACCGCTAGTGGCCGCCACGTATGCCGCCTCGTCGGAAATAGCTATCAAGGTGGGTTCGGCCACGGTTGTTCCAAAACCCAAGGCAAAAGCAAAAGCCACAAGCCACAACACACTGCCTTTTTTGGCCAGTGCATTGGCCATGGTTTCGCCCACGGGGAATAAGCTCAGCTCCAAACCCATAAGAAAAAATGCCAGCCCCGTCACCACTAGTAAGGTGCCCGAAATGATCCCAATAAAGTTATCGATAGGCTGCTGAACAACAAGCACTTGAAAAAATCCAATCACCAGAATAATCGGCAGCAAATCTCGGCCGCATGAAAGCATTAATACCCAGAAGTGGTTCAGCAGATCTTTCAAACGCCCTCCTTTTCAAAACACTGACAGGCTTTCTTTAGCCTTTGGCAAATTTTTGAATCACTCAAAATGTTGCATAGGTAAAGCCGTTGAGTCAATCACTTTACGCATCACAAAGCTAGAATGCACGCCCGTAACCCCTTCTATGCGCGTCAATTTTCCCAATAAAAACTCCTGATAATAGTCCATATCCGGCACTATCACCTTAAGAAGATAATCAGCTTGCTGACCGGTAATAAGATAACACTCCATAACCTCTTCAAATGCGCTTACTTTCTGTTCAAAATCTTCAAAACGCTCTGGGGTATGTCGGTCAAGGCTGATTTGTATCATTGCCATTAACTTAAGACCTAGCGCATCGGGATTCAATCGCGCTACATAAGATGACACAAATCCGTCATCTTCTAAGCGCTTAACCCGGCGGGAGCATGGCGATGCTGACAAAGCCGTTTTCTCAGCCAGATCAAGGTTTGAGATACGCCCCTCTTTTTGTAAGACCTGTAAAATATTCCTGTCTATGCGATCCATAAGCCCACCAAAATCAATAATTAACACTTAAGAACAATATATCACCAAAAAACTACCGATAGGAGACGATTAACACCTTATTTTTATTTTACTATGCAATATTAGCAACATATCACCCTCTGCAACTCTATATACTTTTCATTTACAACTAACACCTTGAACGCCATGCAGAAAAGAGACATTAAAATGACCGCGCATACTACTTTCAACCCTAGCAAATATCGAGCTTTCCCCCCCATCATGCTGCCTGATCGGCAATGGCCAAATGCCGTCATTCAGCACGCACCACGGTGGTGTGCCGTTGACCTGCGAGACGGCAATCAAGCCTTGATT
>JAHRVS010000315.1 GCA_019090565.1 Gammaproteobacteria bacterium | reverse complement strand
TTGGCAGGAACAAGGCTAGAGAAAGTGATCAAGCAACTTAAAGAGCTCGACACAACGCCGTAATGGCCTTTTCTCTCACTTGAAACAGGAAACACCCCTCTTATGCCTAGCGAAACAAGCAAAGCCGTCACGATCCAAATTCTAGGTAAAGACTACCACGTGAGCTGCGCGCCAGATGAAGAACTTGACCTTCGTCGGGCAGCCAGTGAGCTCAATGGAAAAATGTCCGAGATCAAAGCGAATGGCAAGACGATTGGCCTCGAGCGCATTGCCGTGATGGCAGCATTGAACATTAGCCACGAGCTACTGCAAAAAGACAGTGAATTACAGACACTCAAGCAAGATACACAAGCTCGACTAGGGCAATTAACGAACAGTCTCGATAATGCTTTGGCGGATAACGCCTAACGCCCACTAAATCCTCCCACCCTTCTTGTTAAGCAACTAAACTGAAGTCCATCTATGTCCTTTAGTGGTGTTGCTACCTTCATGAAAAATTCCGCTCTACGATTATTTCTGCTGCTTCTTAGTGTTCTGGCATCTGGGTGCATGAAAGACCAACCCGTTTCGATGCAAGAGGTGGCGGTACAAGGTGTTTATACTGCGGCACTATCAGAAAATGGTGCCTATGCATTAATCGGTTCCATCAACCACGGAGGTAGTCTATGGCAAATCAGCGATATGGAGAGGCGTTACGACTGGAACCTAGCCGCCGGTGCCTACTCAGAAATAAGCAGCACCGCCCTCTCTCATAACGGCAACATCGCCCTCACAGCAGACACAAGACAAGCTGTTTTCTGGGATACTCGCACCGGGGAATCCATTGGTTACTGGAGCACGCCGGCAGACGTTAAAACTGCGGCGCTATCCGGTAACGGCAGTATCGCTATTTTCGGCTTGCGTGATTACAGTGCTATTGTGGTCGATGTCAGCACGGGTGATACGTTATTTCGCTTGGGCCACCAAGGCATGGTAGGCGCGGTTTCTATTTCTGAAGATGGTCTCATCGGCTTAACTGGGTCGGATGATCGCAGTGCAAAGTTATGGAATTTAAAAACAGGGGACATGCTTTTTGAGTGGAAGCACAGCAACTCGGTGAACCTCGTAAAACTCAGTGCTGATGGCAAAATTGCCCTCACTTCGAGCCAGCACAGTGGTTTTCACTTGTGGAACATCGAATCAGGCCAACAACTACACATGGTCAAAAATCGCTCGCACACGATTACGTCTGTCGCGTTTTCTGCAGATAACCAGACAATGCTACTAGGAACATCGTTGCAACAAATTGGCCTTTGGAAAACAAGCAGTGCCAAGCGCATAAAAACCTGGTCGATTGCGGGAAAAAACCTTTGGCAGCCATCCAATACCAAGGTCTATGCCGTCGCATTCTCGCAACAGCGTGATCACTTCTTTTCGGTAACATCAAACGGGGTACTGCAAGAGTGGGCACTATGAAACCCACCGAGCTCCCGATCGAAGTAATAGCCTTCTTCAGGCCTTTTTATTCAGGGTGGTTATAAGGTAGCGTTTTTTATATGAAAGCAAAAAGCCCCCAGGCGAACCGCACACCCCCATGGATGGAGGAGGCAGAGCGACGCTGGAAGCCAAAGGCATAAGGCATACATGAGGATCAAGTACGGAGCTTATGCACACGATGTACTGCATGCCGGTTTTGCAGGAGCCTTAACCGGTGACGCAGCTATTATGTAAAAAGTGCACTTTAGAGGTACCCTTAACTACTTGATTTTACTTCGATGAGTTCCACCTCGAAAATAAGCACCTCATTCGGGCCAATAGACGCCCCGGCGCCCTGCTCCCCATAGGCCAGCTCAGGTGGAATAAACAACTGCCACTTGCCACCCTCTTTCATTAGCTGCAGAGCCTCTGTCCAACCTTTGATGACACCAGATACCGGAAACGTTGCGGGCTCTTTGCGTCGATAAGAACTATCAAACTCTTCGCCATTAGCAAGCGTACCGCGATAATGAACAGTTACTGTGTCAGAGGCGGTGGGTGTCTTACCGGTTCCATCGGCAAGCACCGTGTACTGCATTCCGCTAGCCAGGGTCATAACCCCTTTTTGCTTCTTGTTTTCGGTTAGGAACTTCACGCTCGCAGCTTTGTTTTCTTCACTTTTCCCAGCACGCTCAGCCTGCTGCTTGACCATCATTTTTTGTCGATAGCTTTGCATTGCCGCCATCATCTCGTCCTGAGTCAGCTTCGAAGCTGTTCCCTGAAAAGCATCTTCGAACCCATTAATAAATGTTTTCATTTCAACATCAGCAAGCCGCTTAGAAATGTTTTTTCCAAAATCATAACCAATGCTATAACTCTCTTTGGAGATATCTGTTTTCAGCGCGCTGTCAGCCGCCAGCGAAAGCTGACTGCCGACCAACAGCAGGGGAAGAACCAATAACCTTTTCATACTTGCTCCATTATCTGTAGGGCACTACCCTAGAAAAAAACACACTGTAAGTTTTAATAATATGCCAACATTCTACTAACGCAGCCATCCGCAGTGAAAAACCTCGCTCAAAATACTTCGTTACAGCTACAAGCTCAGATTTTTACTTCATGTTGCCTTGTTTATGGCTCAAGCCATAAACACTCACCGGTCTATTATAGTAGGCACGCTGGCAAATTTGAATGTTTCCCGAAAACCCAGCAGGGCCTAAAGGCAACGACTGGATCACAAAAACCCACCCGAACCCTGTGCGCACTTGGAAAACCTTAAAGCCATCTCTAAAAATAGTGGTTTTCACGTGCAAGCAAAGAGACCTCGCACGCAGAGCCGCAGCATATTAAGGCATACACGATGTGCTGTATGCCGGTTTTGCAGGAGCCTTAACCGGTGACGCAGTTATCATGTAAAAAGTGCGCTTTTAAAGGTGTCCTTAAAACCCGTTTATCACCAGCATGGCAACTGTGCAGGTTCAACATCCCCGTCCACACCGGTCACTGACAGGTCTTTTCGCGCCCACCTTCTGCTTTCAGACTGAATTAGAGGGGCTAATACTAGCAAGCAATGCCCCCCTTTACCTATATTCTTTCTCAATAGGTGTTTTTGCCCGACTCAAATCTCCCTGCTCAGCCTTTATATCAAAGACAGGGGACATTGATGCTGACTATTAAGACCCAATTTCGTATAATCCGCTCACTAAACCTATACCGAATTCTAAGGATTCTCACTATGGCTGCCAAAAAAGTCGCCCCCAAAAAATCCACCCGTACCACAAAAGCAAAATCCACGCCTAAAAAACCCGTTAACCCTGCGCAAGAAATTGAACAAGAAATTAGTTCGCTCAAATTAAAACTAGAAAAGTTGCGGGAAAAAGAGCGCCTTGCTGCCTCAAAACATCTGGACAAGCAAAAAGCATCGCTGGCCAAAGCCAACGTGAAGATTTCAGCACTAAGAGAAAAAAAACAAGCCGTTGCACTAAAAGTGAAGACAAAGAAAACCGCTGCCAATCAAAAACAACTGCTTAAGGCAAATGACACGCTAATTGCAGCGCGAATCAATATCTCCGAACTCAAAGACGGTATTGCAGAGGCTCGCGAATTGTTAGCTGCACAGAAGACCGCTCTCGGCAAAGAAAATGCGATTAAAAAAGCGCTTGCATCCGTAGACAAACAATGGCGCACCAAAGAAAAACAGCCTACCAAGGTAATCGCCCTAAAGAAGATCACCACCAGTACAAAAAAGAAAGCAGTTGTTTCTAAATCAAGCCCGCCCAAGTCGGCGCCCACGCAACCCACTTCAAAAAGCAAAGGGCGCGGTCGCCCCAAAAAGGTCGTCCCTGCTAAAGAAGCGGCTCCAGTCAAGCTCGCAGCAAAAAAAGCCAGCGCAAAAGCCGCTGACACGAAGGCCGTCACCAAGAAAGCCCCTAAAGAAGCCAAGGTCCCCGCCAAACCCAAAAAGTCCGTATTAAGTAAAAAGCCCGCAGCGAAGAAAGTCACCTCTTCCGCACCAACAGAGCCTTTAGTCATAAAGGAAGAGTCCGCACCACTGCTTGTCACTGCCAATAAAAAGAAGGAGCCCGCTCTTTCGTCAGTCCAAGCAAGCATTCCGTTTGCCCCCGCCTCAGACATGAATACAGGTTCCGGCTCCCAAGAAGACACGCCAAAAGAAAACCCGGCAGACGCACAAGAGTCAAAACCAGGCAGAAGTATTTTTGAACCTGCCAAAGACATGTAAGCGCTAGCAGCACGTCAGCTCTGACCACATTTTGGCTGGTCAAAACAAAAAAGCCCGGACAAATGTCCGGGCTTTTTTAATGCCACTGCTGAAACTTTATCGGCACCAATATAGACACTCAACGATTGAAGAAATTAGTGCCTCTGTACCAGCTCTAGCTTACTACTCCTCCAGCAAACCAACCAAAATCATCACGTTCTTTTTTAGTACAATAGATTGCGACTTGGTGAAAATAGACACGTAGCTATTAAGGTTATGGGATGCAACCTCTGAGAATCGCGCGTTGCGGCTCGCTATTTCTTCGGCCTCTTTGTTATTCAGATCTCGTTTACTCGAAATAGACGCCAACACCGCGGCTTTTTTCTCGGCAGAGGCTTCGGGTGCACCCACGGTCAAATCTGGCCGCTTGTTCAGCTCACGATAAGACGCATAAATTTCATCTTGAAACACTTCTTCGGCCTCTAACTCACACGCCCTTACTTGCTCTTTAAGCACCTGGGCCTCTTTAATCCTTAGTTTTCCTAGCGCCCGCCGTGCCTGCCTTAATGGTAGTACAACCTCATGATCCCAATAACGCAAACCTTTAACCTGTTGCAGTAATTCAATGTCGGATATTTTGATGGATTCCGCAGCCAACCAGCAGCAATAAAGTAGAAAATTGACATTTAAGTTAAACTCATCCTGCAAGGTCAAGCACACGGCTTCGACCCCCGCTCGCTTGTATGAGCGAAGGGAATACTCCCACAGCGGGTTCGGCTCAGCGCCCTCAGTAAGTTCCACTGCATCTTCCATAACTTCTCCAAATTCAAATCAACTTCAATAATCAGCCCGCATGACAGCGCATCAGGCCATACATAAGGCATTCCATAGATAACCGCTTTCTTGTCTTTCTCATCACACCCTCAAACAAACCAGTAAAACCCTTTCAACCACAGCATTAAAGCCAAGCTACAAGGTCTTATTTACATTGAAAAACGTTTTGATTTCACTCAATCTATTTTATCTCTAGCCCGCCTTTGTGGGTTTCAATAGCCGTCAAGGGGTCCTCCGCTGAGCCATTAAGCAGCACGCATACTTAACTAAAGCAGTATTCCCAGAAAAAGCCAAAATCATCCTTATGAAATATGTATACGCGCTCAGGCCTACCGACTCTGTGTGGTAGAATAAGCCTCTACGCAATACAGAGGCATGTGCTCCTCCCGATAACATCATTGGCTAACGAATACACTGATGATCACTTTCGTTGCGCGAAAACTCTTGATGCAGTGCTTTCTCGGACCCATTACGTTTGGATTATTACAGTCCTTTCTTCCTTCAACCCTGAACCAGTCCTGATTCCTATGATTCAACTTCAATCTGCCACCCTACAAAGAGGAAGCAAAGTTCTTTTTGAAAATGCCGATATTGCCTTACACCACGGCTGGCATGTGGGAATCATCGGCCAAAATGGGACCGGCAAGTCTAGCTTGTTCGGCTTGCTCAGAAAGAAGCTCAGCGTAGAGAGCGGCCAATGCAATTTACCCAAAGAATGGCAAATTGCGCACATGTCACAGGAGCTTTCTGCTCGATCGACGCCCGCCCTTGAGTTTGTCATCGATGGTGATAAAGAACTAAGGAAAATTCAAGCGCGCATTCAAACATGTGAATTAGAAAATGACGAAACGCAACTAGCAAAGTTACACGTTCAGCTCGATAACATCGATGGTTACCGGGCGCAAAGCCGTGCTGCAAAAATCCTCGATGGCTTAGGGTTTACGCAGCAAC
>JAHRVS010000314.1 GCA_019090565.1 Gammaproteobacteria bacterium | reverse complement strand
GCACTGCTCAACACAAAAGAACGCGGCACACCTTCAGCCAAGTTACGCCCTCGCACATCAATTTCACGAATTTCACACCCTTTGTGGGCAATCGCGATTTCCTTCTTTACTCTTTCGGCAGTGGCCTCGCCAATTAAACTGCCATATTGACGACGAACATAACTAACGATTGCCTCATCAAACTTATCACCACCCACTCGCACCGACTCTGCGTAAACAACGCCGTTTAACGAAATGATGGCAATTTCAGTGGTGCCCCCACCAATATCAACCACCATTGAGCCTTGGGCCTCTTCTACCGGCAGGCCAGCGCCAATTGCGGCGGCCATTGGCTCTTCAATCAGATAGACTTCGCGTGCACCACCCCCATAGGCAGACTCGCGAATTGCCTTACGCTCTACCTGCGTCGAATTACAGGGCACACAAATTAGCACCCTTGGACTAGGAGAAATGAAACTATTTTCGTGCACCGCCGCTATAAAATGTTGCAGCATTTTTTCTGTGACTTGAAAGTCAGCAATCACGCCGTCCTTCAAGGGGCGAATCGCTGTGATGTTACCAGGCGTTCGGCCCAGCATTTTTTTGGCGTCGGTGCCGACTGCTGCCACACTTTTTTGTGAGCCGGTCACCCGAATGGCCACTACAGATGGCTCGTTCAATACGATGCCACGATCCTTCGCATAAATAAGCGTATTTGCCGTACCTAGATCAATGGATAGATCCGTAGAAAACATTCCTCGTAAACGCCTAAACATATTTAACCAACCTGAGAATACCTAGAAGGAGGCCACTTTATCAATGGCAGAAGATTTGAGCAAGCTGATAAAAGCCCCTCAATGAACAGGCCTCATCAATGTGACTGGAAACCAAGCACATGCTACTCTATCAGCATTTAGCCATGCGCTTACGCTAACCATAGATTTAAACAATAAAGTCGTAAATTACATCACAACCTGACATCAAATCGAATAGAGAAAACCGTTATGCCCCTGGATGAAAACCAAGTCAACAATATAGCTCAACTCGCCCACATTGAAATTAATCCTGAAGATATTAGTCATTATACACGCGATATATCCAACATCCTGGACATGGTAAAGCAATTAGAGCAGGCAAGTACTACAGATATAGAACCGCTGTCCAACCCACTAGAGCAAATTCAGCGACTTCGAGCTGATGTTGTCACCGAATCTAACCAACGAGACAAGCTTCAGGAAAATGCGCCCTTAACCGAAAAGGGGTTATTTCTAGTCCCTAAAGTCATTGAATAATGCCCTGAAAACCGCTTAAAAGCCCCTACTCCAAACCCTCATTTTTATAGGACACGCTTTCATGCACCGTAAAACCCTTGCAGATATTGCCCTAGGGCTCGAGAAAAAAGAATTCTCCAGTGTCGAAATCACCACTAGCTTTTTTGAACGTATCAAACAGCTCGACCCCGATATTAATAGCTTTATCACTGTTACCGATGAACAAGCCCTGATCAAAGCCAAGCTCGCGGACAAACAACGCGCGAATAATACCGCCTCACCCCTCGCCGGCGTACCCATTGCCCATAAGGATATTTTTTGCACCGAAGGTGTGAAGACCACCTGCGGCTCAAAAATGCTGGACAACTTTCTGTCCCCTTATAACGCGACAGTTATCGAAAAATGCGAAGCGGCTGGTCTCGTCATGCTAGGCAAAACCAACATGGATGAATTTGCCATGGGTTCATCCAATGAGACTAGCTTTTACGGCCCGGTACACAACCCGCATAACCTCAATTGCGTCCCTGGAGGTTCATCCGGTGGCAGCGCTGCAGCCGTTGCGGCTGGTTTTGCACCGGCAGCCACCGGTACCGATACCGGAGGCTCAATTCGACAACCTGCTGCCTTTTGTGGCATCACTGGCCTCAAGCCCACATACGGAAGAATATCACGATGGGGAATGATTGCATTTGCATCAAGCCTCGACCAAGCCGGGCCTATGACCCAAAACGCAGAAGACGCTGCCCTGCTCATGAATGTTATGGCCGGCTTCGACCCCAAAGATTCCACAAGCTCAGACAAACCCACAGAAGACTACACAGCAAAACTGAACGTCTCGTTAAAAGGCAAAAAAATTGGCCTGCCCCGGCAGTTTTTTTCTCAAGGGCTTGATCCCGCCATAGAGCAATCTGTGCGTGATGCCCTGACCGTATACGAAAAACTAGGTGCCACCTTGGTCGATATTGAACTTCCAAATGCCGACCTGGCCACCCCCGCCTACTATGTGATTGCACCAGCAGAGTGTTCATCCAACCTTTCGCGTTTCGATGGCGTTCGGTTTGGCCACCGCTGTGAAAACCCTGCAAATTTGGCTGATCTGTACAGTCGCTCTCGGGGAGAAGGCTTTGGCGATGAGGTTAAACGCCGCATACTGGTGGGTACGTATGTACTCTCCGCTGGATTTTACGACGCTTACTATTTACAAGCGCAAAAAGCCCGTCGCCTGATTAAAAACGATTACCTGAATGCCTTTGAACAAGTTGATTTCATTGCAGGGCCAACAGCACCGTCTACAGCATTTTCTTTGAACAATGAAATTGAAGACCCTGTCGCCATGTATTTGAACGATATTTATACGATTGCCGTCAATCTAGCCGGCTTGCCCGCTCTCTCCATCCCTTGCGGTATCGCCAGTAAGCTACCCGTTGGCTTACAACTAATTGGCAATTACTTCAGTGAGGCCGACTTGCTCAATGCAGGGCATCAATTTCAGCAGAACACAGACTGGCATACGCAACTACTTGCCCAGTCAGTGCGTTAGAAGGAGAAAAATATGAATTGGGAAACTGTTATAGGCCTTGAGGTGCACGTTCAACTGGCCACTAAGTCAAAAATCTTCTCCGGCTCCTCCACCACATTCGGCGCAGAAGCCAACACTCAAGCATCATTGATAGACCTTGGCATGCCCGGCACCCTGCCCGTTTTTAACGAAGAAGCGCTGCGCATGGCCGTGAAATTTGGCCTTGCCTCACACTCAAGCATTAATCACCGCTCGGCATTCGACCGTAAAAATTACTTTTACCCTGATTTACCTAAAGGCTATCAAACCACTCAGCTACACGAAGCCATTGTTAATCATGGGTATGTGGATATCCCCCTCGAAAACAACGAGTACAAACGCATCAATGTGCTACGTGCACACCTTGAGGAGGATGCGGGCAAATCACTACATGAAGACTTTCAAGGTCACAGTGGCATCGACCTAAACCGTGCCGGTACGCCACTTATTGAGATTGTTTCCGAACCAGAGCTGAGTAATGCAAAAGAGGCCGTTGCGTACCTGCGCATCATTCACACTCTTATTCGCTACCTTGGCATCTCTGACGGCAATATGGCCGAGGGCTCAATGCGCTGCGATGCCAACGTTTCTGTGCGCCCAGTTGGTCAAAAAGAACTTGGTACTCGCACCGAAATTAAAAACATCAATTCCTTTCGGTTTGTTGAGCGTGCCATCAACACCGAAGTGGAGCGCCAAATCGACCTGATCGAATCCGGCGGTAGAGTCATACAGGCCACCCGCCTATATGACAGCATCAAAAATGAAACCCGCCCTATGCGAAGCAAAGAAGAAGCCAACGATTACCGTTACTTCCCTTGCCCAGATCTCTTACCTATTGAGATCGATGATGCCTATATCGAGGCAGTCAGAGACAGCCTCCCAGAGCTGCCCGATCAAAAAGCAACTCGCTTTCAGAAGGATTACCAACTATCTGCCTACGATGCAGAGGTATTAGTGGTGAGCCGTGAACTAGCAGACTATTTTGAACGGTGTGTTCAAACCTCCAAAGCAGATGCGAAGCTATGTGCCAACTGGGTGACAGGCACATTGCTCGGCGCACTTAACAAAGGCGCCACTGATATAGAGCAAAGCCCCGTTAGCGCCGAGAAACTCGGCGGCCTTATCGCTCGTATTGCTGACAGCACAATCTCAGGAAAAATAGCTAAAACCGTTTTCGATGCGCTTTGGGATGGCGCAAACAGTGCGGATGAGGTCATTGAAAAAGAAGGCTTGAGACAGGTCACCGACAGTAGCGCCATTCAAGGCTTGGTCAACGAGGTGGTTGACCAGAACCCTGAGCAAGTGGAAAGCTATCGCGCTGCTGATGAAAAGAAGCGTAAAAAAATGTTTGGATTTTTCGTTGGGCAAATCATGAAAGCATCGAAAGGCAAGGCCAATCCGCAACAAGTCAATCAGCTACTACTTGAAAAGCTGGAAAAATAATTGCTTTTTTGCAGGCCTAAAAAAGATTTTAGGCCTGCTTTTTAACAAACGGAGCTTCGTTGCTCTCACGTGAAATCATTATTTTTAGAGCTGCCCTTAGGTTACCGCCCTCTAACCTTCACTTTATTATTGGTATCGCGACTTTTCCTAATTAGTGTATCCCCATCGTAATTCATACCCGACTTGAGTAACCTATCATATAGCACCACATTCACAGTTGCCGCCAAGTTCAAGCACCCTACTGTGGGTATGTATACCACTGCGTCTGCACTATCTATAACAGCCTGATTGATTGTGCCGTCTTCGGGGCCAAAGATATAAAAAGCGTTATCCGGATGCTGAAACTCCGGCAATGAGACCCCTCCTTCGACCAACTCAATACAGACTATTTCTGCATCAGCCGGTTTGTTTTTCACGAGGCAGTTGACCGCAGTCAACGGCATGCCCAAACGCGTATTTTGCGTGTCGGTGGT
>JAHRVS010000313.1 GCA_019090565.1 Gammaproteobacteria bacterium | reverse complement strand
CGCTAATTCATGCCGGAGAACAGCATAATCGCTGCATAATTGCAGCAAATTTATGGCTATTTTGTTATTTGCAGAAAGTCTGGCGCGAGATGCCTATAGAGCAGTCAATTTGTTGGCATTAGCGTATTTTGATGCCATCATGCGCGTCGCACTCGACATGAATCTATTTGGTGTTGGTTTAGTTTGCGCATTTGCCGCAGATTTTTGATGGTGGTAGAGCAAAACTTTTGGAGCATTAGTCGTGATGATTAGTAGTAGTCGCCCAGCTTTATTTGTGCAAGAAGGCAATGTATTTACACCCACAGAATGTGCCCATGGCCCATGGGGGCCTAAGCTTGTCCACGGAGGCTCAACCGGCGGCTTAATGGCCTATGTTCTGGAGCAGTGTTCCCCGAATGAAAATATGACCATGGTGAGAACAACTTTGGATATGTTTCGCCCAGTGCCAATGGTGCCATTGCGGGTTGAAAGCGAGGTGCTAAGAGAGGGCCGGCGACTGCAGATGATTGAAGCTACTATCTTTGCAGAAGATAAGCCCGTTGCCCGCTCAGTGGGCATCCGAATGAAAACCACAGAGGTTAGCGTTCCCGAAGCCCGGCAACCCAGCAGCGATGTTCCGCAAGGGCCTGATGGCCTGCCCGAGATAAGCTTGGCGCCCAGCAAGCCAGGCAAAGTTCTGCCAGGCCTCAATGCAAACCTTGAGGTTCGTAAACTGTATGGTTTTGATGGTAAAGGTGAGGGCTGCGCCTGGTTCAAAGTGCCCGTACCAGTAATACAGGGTGTTGAAAACAGTGCGTTTACACACCTGGGTATTATTTCTGATTTTGGTAATGGCTTGGCGCAACTTTTTTTGCCGGGCACCATGGGGATGATAAACGGTGATATTAATTTATATTTACATCGCAACCCTTGCAGTGACTGGATTGCGCTTAAATCAAAAGTGAGTATGAGCGAAACCGGAGTGGGCGTAGTGAATACGGAGCTTTATGACACACAAGGGCTCGTCGCTCAGTGTCACCAAGCGGTAATGGTGCAAACCAGCTAAGCACACCTTTAAAGGTGTGCTTTCCACGCTGCGGCTTTCAGTGTGGGCTTCCTTGTTCTCACATAGAAACGCCTATATTTTAGAAGCGCCCTTAATTCATCACAGAATAGTCGGCTTGGCTCTGTGTGCTTAAGTGTAAAGAGCGTCCGCAAGGCCGAAAGGGTGCTCGGCGCATTTCACGGTATGTGGGGCTTTCTGGGGCTGCTGGGTTGAGTAAGGGTGTTTGGTCTTTACGCCGTTTGTTTTACCTGCCATCCCATCATTTGACCTCCATCGGATAATTTCAGCAGGCTTTCCTTCTAAGTATGAGGAAAATTTAGATGTGCTGAGTGGGGCGATGGTATGGAGCTCTCGCTAAGGGCGGGCGAGTGGCTATTTTTAGGCCAGCAGCAATGCAAATAATAATGCATCGCATTTACATTTCGGTTCCTGTTGTTATAATGCCCCGACTATTCACTCACCCAGGGCCATTGAGCGCCCAGCTTGCCCAGAAGGATGTTATGACCCGTATCAAATCGAACCTAATGTTGCTCGTATTACCACTGCTCTTATTGAGCGGGGCCAGCCACGCTGAGCCTGAAATTGGGGGCTACGGTGAACTGCACTACAACAATGTGCCTTCGAGCGGTGTAAACGGGGATGAAACCGTAGATTTCCACCGCTTTGTGTTGTTCTTTGGGCACGAATTCAGTGAAGACATTCACTTCTTCTCTGAGGTTGAACTTGAACACAGCATTGCTGGAGAGGGCAAAGGCGGCGAAGTTGAGCTTGAGCAGGCTTTTATCCATTTTCGTCTAAACGATTCCTTGTCTGCGACCGCCGGCCTGTTTCTGGTTCCTGTTGGAATTGTTAATGAAAATCATGAGCCTCCCGTTTTTTATGGGGTAGAGCGCAACCCCGTTGAAAAGCGCATTATCCCAGCCACATGGTGGGAGGCGGGTGCGATGATGAGCGGCACGCTGCCAGAAATCGGTTTTTCCTATGATTTGGCGTACCACAGTGGGCTAGATGCTGGGGCGAACATTCGCAGCGGGAGACAGAAGGTCTCCGGCGCCGAAGTTGAAAATAAGGCGATGACTGGGCGAGTGCGTTATTCTGGCCAGCCTGGTCTAGAGTTAGCGGCCACCGTGCAATACCAGGAAGACCTTGATCAAATAGAAGGCGGAGCGGATGATGCCGTGTTAATCGAAACGCATATTGTGCTTAATAAGGGTGCCTATGGTGCGCGTGGGCTCTATGCTGCTTGGGACATTAACGGAGACGTAGGGCCTAAGTATTTAAGTCAGCAGACTGGTTATTACCTTGAAGGCAGTTATAAAGTGGCTTCGGCTTGGGGGGTTTTTGGTAGGTACTCCATGCTGAACTACCGGCGCACTGATGCGGGTCTTGAGCTAAAGGAAAAGCAACACACAGTAGGTGTTAACTATTGGCCGCATGAAGACGTGGTGGTGAAAGCAGACATCCAAATGCAAAATGACGATGCGGGTGATGGTGATGGTTTTAATCTCGGCATTGGCTACCAGTTCTAAAGCGACTAAGAATTATGGGTGCCCCTGCGTTGGTTCGTCAAAGTATGGATAGAATTCTGCCTATAGTGGGCTTGGTTATGCTGGTTTTGGTGGGCGCAGTTCAAGCGAAGGAAAGCCCTCGTGCCCAGATCGTATTTCTTGCACAGGCTTTTGGTAAGGATATACCGAGCGCTCAAAGCAAGGTGCTGTCAGGCGCCGATAAAGAAAATATCAAAGCCATACTTCAGCATCCCCTGTCTTTCCAGAGGGTGCGCTTATGGCAAAGAGCGGGGGTTACGGTTTGGTTGTTGGAAGAAGTCGGCAAACACAAGCCGATTACAGCCGCCTTCTGGTTGGAAAACGGCGTGATTAAAAAGGTGAAAGTCTTGGCTTTTCGAGAAAGCCGAGGCTGGGAAGTTAAATACCCGTATTTTTTAAAGCAATTTCGCGGTTTGTCGCTAGTGGAAAATAATGCCCTGAGTGGTACAGTAGATGG
>JAHRVS010000312.1 GCA_019090565.1 Gammaproteobacteria bacterium | reverse complement strand
GCTCTAGTGGGTCGTTAACCCTTTCTAGATAGAGGAATTGCACCTCCAATCTTCTACCGATTTAGCTCGGCGCACTGGGTGTCCTTATAGTATTATCGATGATATTTAGGGCGCCAAGCATCATTTTAGCTCATATAGGGGTTGACTCCTAGGGCGAGCCGCTAACGAGGGTCTCAATATAAATGACTGATAACGCAAAAAACATAACTGGGACCAAAATAACTGCATCGTAAATTATAGCCGCTGGCGTTGCGACAATCTTTTTTGCTGTTTCTATTGGCTTATCAGGGCGAGCAATAGAAACTAGATGTTCCCTTTTTAAGTATTGAAGGGGGATGCGGTCATTTTGAGGAGCTCGAAGTCCTGAAAGCTTGTAGTTATACTCCAAGCTTAATCCCCCAGGCACAGAATGCTCAAAACCAAGAGCTAGTAATTTAATGTACTGATCTACTGATAATCTATCTGAAGAAGCATACAGTCGAATATTCCCTGTGATTACATTTTTCCTATCTAGTTCAAATCCTCCAAAATGTGGAGTAAAGTTAACACTTCGGCTAATCATTACGATTTCTTTAAGCGTGTTATCGACCGGAAATATATATCCATGCCCACTCCCGACTACAAAAAGCTCATTGAGCTTCTGGTTAATATGAAAGCCACGTATATTTTCTTCTACTCGATGTGGTGACCATAATGCTGTAGTACATCCCGTTATTACTAGAAGAAAAATAGAAATCATGAATAACCGCATTATATTTCAACCTCTAACTTGTTATTAGCAGGAATGGTCTTCCCCATAAAAAATAGACACCCTATTAGGCGCACTCTTCGTAAGAATATTACTCATACTCAGCTGGACTCGAATAATCAAAATAAAAAATAACCCAGCCCCCCAAAACAACTATAGTGAGTGTCACTATAGTGCTATGTTTTTATTTTCCTCTATATTCAACCACTTAAAGCTAAGCACTGAATAATATACGGACGCATCCGTTGAATACTGGAAAAACATCAACAGTATTTCTGTAAAATCCAACCGATATAAGAACAATTATAGTGGGTGTCCTTATAGAGCTTATTATATTGGTACTTTGATAGAGAGTTCTCTGAGTCCCAACCATCACTCAAATCAGGAAACCCCTCTTTGCCTCAAGGTGTTTTTTTATTAACTGCGGCTAGAATCGAAAACTTGTTGGCTTCTTCAATTGCCTTTGTGTCACTAACTCCAAGTAGACTTGGTACACATTTTACAAAAACTAAGCCTACGAGAAATATCGTACCGATCACACCAGCAAGATAACTAACAAACTTGTAAATGAACTCGATTATGATAACTCATAACAGCTAATTATACCGAATGTCATACTAACGTACTACCCACCCCCAAGAGCAATAATACCCCACATCCCGCTCATACTGCTCAATACGAAGCCGCATATTTCCCTCCACCCCAGGGCCGAACCCCTGCCCTCTTATGCGCCCTCAACTGTCCCACGGTATAAACAACCATAGCGGGTGCCCTTATAGGGTTTGTTTGCTTTACGCTGAGTCTATTTTTTTCTATCGACTGATCATAGAGACGCTCCTGAGTGGAGCGTGAAACCGGATTCTTCAGGAGATTGTTATAATTCACTTATCGCATGTAGCTTACTAATAAACTCCTTGTCAGAACCTAGGGTAAAACACTTCTGCAATTCATTATTGATATTATTCTTACTCGAAACCTTTGGGGAGTAGTCCTTAACTAAAAAAGCAACTTTTTGAAATTTATTTGTAGAGTACGTGCTCATTTCGACAATACCAGATGTAATTTTTTTAATGTCATTTGTATCAATACCTTGAGACTTAAAGTACCAAAAAAAACAATTAGCTTTAGCGAATTCGAAAAGATCTTTGTTTTCCTGTTGGGGGTTGGCTGTACTACAAGATGAAAGAGTTAATACACCAATTAGTAGAACTAATGATTTAACATACCTCATTGCGATGCTTCCCAAAAATGCACTTTATGAGAAACACTAGCATAACCTTTAAATACACATTTAGCGCCATCCCACAAATCAGCGTGTCCTGTTGCATCAGTCCAGCCATTCACTTCGTATACAATTATACCTTTACGGTTGTTTAGCTTTAACGCGTGTTCCGAAGGCGAATAACTCTCAGGCTTACCATATTTTTCTGTAAGATACTTAGTCAATATTTTAACTCTAAAAATATACCATCTCTTGTTCTTACCCGATGAAACTTGCCCTTCAAATTTTCCGTTAGGGCCTATAGCTTTGTAGAAAGGGATTAGATGTAATCCGCCAGCGCCATTTAACGCTTTTGAAACCCTTGTTGCACATGCATTTCCAAAAATCCCCATATCAAAGTTCAGCTCAACCTTTCCTCCTATTTGTTTAAACACCATAGGGGCTGATAGCGCTGGGTAATGAGATTTTAGAATATTCCATTTTGGTAGTTTATTCAAAACTGACTCCGTAAGTTTGTGCCAATTATAACGCCTCAAGAAAGGACGCCGGTTACGGTGTCCCGCTTGCTTGTAGATGCTGAGTTGGGTTTCTGTATGCGATACGCACTAGGTCCAAAGCGTTAAGTAACGTAATTGGCGGTCTATTTCTTTTTCCCTTTTAGTTGCTCAAACATATATTGCTAATATGGGTCGATCAAACCTGTTTTGTCGACGATGATGGAAATAGTAGCTTTCAAGGACAGGCTTTGTGGCTCTATGCATGTGGAACGCTGATGCAGTAGCCTCGCCAAATAGTAAGCACCTACATACTGAGCTGATATCATGCTTTGCCATTTCATTAAGCTTTTCATAAATACCTTCAGAGAGTAGTTTTCCAGGATTATGAAGTAGGAGCGAGCTTACCGAGAAGAGGCAAGTGAGTCAATTATAGTGGGGTCCTTACAGAGACGTATTACACCGCTCATATTTTCATTTGCCCATATATTCAACCACTTACGGCTAAGCACTGAATAATATACGGGCGCAGCCGTTGAATGCCGGAAAAATATCAACATTATTGCTGGAAGATCCATCCGATATAAGAACAATTATAGTGGGTGTCCTTATAGAGCTTTCCTGTCATCTGCATATCTCACTACGTATACCTCTCCTCTGGCATGCTTCTTCCGCCATTGGTGAACCCATAGATCAAGAACGTAGTGCAAAT
>JAHRVS010000311.1 GCA_019090565.1 Gammaproteobacteria bacterium | reverse complement strand
CCGCAGCCGGGTATTACCAGTACAGATATTGTTTTGGCATTGACAGAATTTTTACGCGCTGAAAAAGTGGTCTCTTCTTTTTTAGAGTTTTACGGGAAAGGTGCTGCGCATCTTACAATGGGTGATAGAGCAACGATTTCCAACATGACGCCAGAGTATGGTGCCACGGCAGCGATGTTTAGCATTGACTCGCAAACCATCGATTATCTTAGGCTTACCGGTCGAGAAGACGATCAGGTTAAGTTGGTAGAAACCTACGCTAAAGAAGCAGGGCTTTGGGCTGATACCCTTGAAAATGCCGAATACGAGCGTGTAATTAGTTTCGATTTATCTACCGTTGGGCGCAACATTGCTGGGCCTTCTAATCCTCATGCTCGCGTTCCTACGTCTGAGTTAGCGGAGCGGGGCATTAGTGGAAAGGTAGAAAATGAGCCAGGTTTAATGCCTGATGGAGCGGTAATTATTGCGGCAATAACCAGCTGTACTAACACCAGTAACCCTCGCAATATGATCGCAGCGGGTCTGATAGCGCGAAATGCCAACAAGCTGGGCCTTACCCGTAAACCTTGGGTGAAATCATCTTTGGCGCCGGGGTCGAAAACTGTAAAGTTATATTTGGAAGAAGCCAATTTGTTGCCAGAGTTAGAGGAGCTGGGTTTTGGTGTGGTGGCATTTGCTTGTACAACGTGTAACGGTATGAGTGGTGCGCTTGATCCTGTTATTCAGAAAGAAGTGGTTGATCGTGACCTTTATACCACCGCAGTGTTATCTGGAAACCGGAATTTTGATGGCCGGATTCATCCTCACGCTAAGCAGGCCTTTTTGGCATCACCGCCACTGGTAGTGGCTTATGCTATCGCCGGCACTATCCGTTTCGATATCGAAAAAGATGCATTGGGCACAGACCAAGATGGTAATCCCGTTACTTTGAAAGATATCTGGCCGAGTGATGAAGAAATCGATGCGATTGTTAAGCAAAGTGTAAAGCCGCAACAATTCCGAGATGTTTATATTCCGATGTTTGAGCGCAAAGACGAAGGCGCCAAAATGGTGGACCCCCAGTATGATTGGCGTTCCCAGAGCACCTATATCCGTCGTCCTCCCTATTGGGAAGGTGCATTGGCGGGTGAGCGTACAATGAAAGGCATGCGCCCATTAGCTGTCTTGGGTGACAATATTACAACTGATCATCTTTCACCGTCGAATGCGATTCAATTGAACAGTGCGGCGGGCGCCTACCTTGATAAAATGGGCTTGCCAGAAGTGGATTTTAATTCCTATGCGACACACCGTGGCGATCACCTTACTGCGCAGCGAGCCACCTTTGCGAACCCGAAGCTGTTTAATGAAATGGTGAAGGAAAATGGTCAGGTCAAGCAAGGTTCTTTTGCGCGTATAGAGCCTGAAGGCAAAGAAAGTCGCATGTGGGAAGCGATTGAGGTTTACATGGAGCGTAAACAGTCATTGATTATCATTGCTGGCGCTGATTATGGTCAAGGCTCTTCCCGCGACTGGGCCGCGAAAGGTGTACGTTTGGCAGGAGTGGAAACGATTGTCGCCGAAGGTTTTGAGCGAATTCACCGAACGAATTTGGTAGGTATGGGTGTATTACCGCTTGAGTTCAAAGCGGGTACTGATCGCAATACCCTTAATATCGATGGGACAGAGACATTTGATGTTTATGGCGAGCGTACTCCGGGTGCAACACTGACCTTGGTCGTTAACCGTAAAAATGGTGAAGCCGTAGAAGTCCCTGTTACTTGCCGTTTGGATACGGCTGAAGAGGTTTCAATTTACGAAGCCGGTGGTGTCCTGCAGCGCTTCGCTCAGGATTTTCTTGAGTCAAATGCAAGTTAACGATAATAATGCCATGGTCAGGTAAAAGTTCGCTGCTGATTAATTTTGCTATTTTTCGCAGCGGCTTGGCCATTAGTCAAAATGAGTAATCGCTAAAAATAAAAATCGGTTCACATGCATTCGCGTAACGTTGCGGTGCACATGAAGCCTAGCTGGTATTTCTTCGCTCAATTTTTGTTTTTTATTCAAAACACAATCCATTAAAATTAAAGTCAGAAGCCCATGTCTCATCTACAACAAGTTAAAATTCCTGCTACCTATATACGGGGCGGAACCAGCAAAGGTGTTTTTTTTAAACTCCAGGATTTACCTGTGTCGGCGCAGGTTGCTGGTGCTGCGCGTGATGCATTACTGCTTCGCGTGATCGGTAGCCCCGACCCTTACGGAAAACAGACAGACGGCATGGGCGGGGCTACGTCCAGCACCAGTAAAACGGTGATTTTGTCGAAGAGCAATAAGTCCGATCATGATGTTGACTATCTTTTTGGCCAGGTGTCCATCGACAAACCTTTTGTTGATTGGAGTGGGAATTGCGGCAACCTGACGGCAGCGGTTGGCGCATTTGCAATATCGAATGGTTTGGTGGATGCCGAGAGAATTTCAGAAAATGGCGTCACTGTTGTGCGTATATGGCAGTCGAATATCAATAAAACCATTATTGCGCATGTGCCGATGACAAACGGTGCCGTGCAAGAGACCGGTGATTTTGAGCTAGATGGTGTTACTTTCCCTGCGGCGGAGGTAGAAGTGGAGTTCATGGACCCTGCTGACGGTGATGGGGCAATGTTCCCCACGGGTAATTTAGTCGATGAGCTTGAGGTTCCCGGTGTGGGCACACTTAAAGCTACCATGATTAATGCGGGTATCCCGACTATTTTTATCAACGCCAAGGCTATTGGTTACACCGGTACAGAATTGCAAGATGCGATAAATAATGATAGCAAAGCGTTGGCAATGTTTGAAGCTATCCGTGCGCATGGCGCAGTACGTATGGGACTGATTGAGCATGTTGATGAAGCTGCTCAGCGCCAACATACACCCAAAGTGGCCTTTGTCGCACAACCAAGCGATTACCTTTCCTCTAGTGGTAAGCAGGTTGCCGCTGCAGATATCGATGTATTGGTGCGAGCGTTATCAATGGGCAAGTTGCATCATGCCATGATGGGTACAGCCGCCGTCGCTATCGGTACGGCTGCAGCAATTCCAGGCACATTAGTGAATGAGGCTGCAGGAGGAGGGGATCGCAAGGCGGTGCGCTTTGGTCACCCCTCTGGTACTTTAAAAGTAGGCGCTGAAGCCTTGCAGGTGGATGGGCAGTGGACTGCAACGAAAGCTATTATGAGTCGAAGTGCGCGCGTGCTGATGGAGGGATGGGTGCGCGTTCCCGATGGTAGTTTTTAACTTGTAGGTATTAAAATTCCCCGCAGGCAGCTGGGTTGCGCGTTGTTTTTTAATTCGAGCGATTTATCATTGGCCTAGTGCCGGCGATAAACGTGTGTATTCATGTCTGAGGTGAGGCTTGAGTGCCGAGTTATGTTGCATTTTCCTTAGCCGCGCAAAGTGCGCACTGCAACGGTGCGCTTTGATTGGTCGGCGGTCGGTTTTGTGGCAATTTGTTGTTTTATTTTGGCGCCTTTATATTATTGAAAAATAGCCGGCCACTTAAATGCAGTAGTTATTTCCTTACTTGCGAAGGGGGTAGTGACTAAATGTCACCTATTAAAGTTGGACCACTCTGATTTTTGTATTTATACCCCTAAAGTAGCTCTTGAGTAGACGAATAATCAGGTTTAAATCCGTGAGTCAAGAGTGGTTGTTACGTAAATAGTTAAAACATAGAAATGCCTAATAACATAGGTAAAATCTATGTAGATATTGGCGTTATTATTGCTTTGTCTGGCGCGTCGATTTATTGTGAAACATTCTTAATAATTATATAGCTTGGCTGCTGTTTCCGGTATAACTACATTATCAAATCGAGTGTCAGGAGTTCTGACAGTGTTCTCAAACAGCCTCAGGAGGGTTGGGGGTTGAAGCCTACTAACATTAGTAATCCGGATTATTTCCATAAAGTTGTTGATTGCCAGCATGCATGCCCGGCACATACACCTGTACCCACATACATTCGTTTAGTTGCAGCGCAGCGATATAGCGATGCTTATATGGTTAACTGGGAATCCAATGTCTTTCCAGGCGTATTGGGGCGCACCTGTGATCGCCCGTGTGAACCTGCTTGTCGGCGCGGTCGCGTTGAGGACGAGCCCGTTGCAATATGCCGTTTAAAACGCGTGGCGGCTGATAATAAAGGTGATATTACAGGTAGGCTTCCCGCTGCTGGCATGAGCAATGGAAAAAAAATAGCGCTAATAGGTGCTGGCCCCGCTTCATTGACAGTTGCTCGTGATTTATCGCCGCTTGGTTATGACATTCATGTTTATGATGAAAACGCAAAGGGGGGCGGATTTATGCGTAGCCAAATACCCTCTTTTCGCTTACCTGAAGAAGTACTGGACGAAGAGGTGGGTTACATCACCGGTAACAGTGCCGTACGTGCATTTTATAATTCTCGTGTTGATAGCCTTAAAGTATTATTGGATAAAAATTACGACGCTATTTTTGTGGGATCCGGCGCACCTAAAGGGCGAGATCTACCCACTCTTCCTGGCCGTAGGGAGGGTAATGACGCTATTCACATTGGTATTGATTGGCTTGCCAGTGTTGCTTTTGGACATCGCGGCAAAATAGGAAAGAAGGTCATTGTTCTTGGTGGCGGTAATACAGCAATGGACTGTTGCCGTACCGCTCGTCGTATTGGCGGTGCGGAGGTAAAGGTCATTGTTCGAAGCCCCTTTGCAGAGATGAAAGCATCTCCTTGGGAAAAAGACGACGCAGTAGCGGAAGATATCCCGATTATTGACAACCATGTTCCTTTGGAATTTGTAATTAAAAATGACAAGTTAGTTGGAATGCGTTTTGATAAGGTGCGCGCTGAATACGATAATAACAATAGGCGTAAGCTGGTCTCTACAGGTGAAGAGCCTGCTTTTTATCCTTGTGATGAAGTGTTGGTGGCTATCGGTCAGGAAAACTCCTTTCCTTGGATAGAAAGCGATGTGGGTATTGCCTTTGATCAGTGGGGTTTGCCTAATATAGATGAAATCACCTTTCAATCTACGAATAAGACGGTTTTCTTTGGGGGTGATGCCGCACTCGGGCCAAAGAATATTATTACGGCTGTAGCACAAGCCCATCAGGCAGCTATTTCTATCGATCAATTTTGCAGGGGTGAAAGCCTTGCTAAACGCCCAGGCCCTCGTGCAAATTTAGTGAGCCAGAAAATGGGCGTTCACGAGTGGAGTTACGATAACGCTGTAGGTGATGACCAGCGATTCTCTGTGCCCCATGCTGACAAAACTGCAGCACTTGGCGATAGACTGTTAGAAGTGGAGCTCGGATTTTCTGAAAAAACGGGGCTTGGAGAGGCTCAGCGCTGCCTCAATTGTGATGTGCAGACCGTGTTTACAGAAAATCAATGCATTGAGTGCGATGCCTGCATGGACGTTTGCCCTACTGATTGCATTACGTTTATTGAGAATGATGAAGAGACCACATTGCGCACGAAACTGACAGCGCCGGCAAAAAATACCGATCAAGCTCTTTATGTGTCCAGTGACCTGCCAACTGGAAGGGTGATGATTAAAGATGAAGATGTGTGTTTACATTGCGGACTTTGTGCCGAGCGTTGTCCTACATCGGCTTGGGATATGCAAGAATTTTTGTACCAGGTAACCCACGCATCAGAAGAAGAAATATAAAAGGCATCTGAACTATGAAGTGCATAGAGGCAGTCAACGATTTTGTTATCCGTTTCGCGAATGTTAACGGCACGGGTTCCGCCAGTGCCAATGCGATGTTCGCAAAAGCAGTGTTTCGTATGGGTATTCCCGTTAGCCCAAAAAATATCTTTCCCTCCAATATTCAAGGCTTGCCTACGTGGTATGAAGTGAGGGTAAGCGAAAAAAATTACTTGGGACGCCGTGGCGGTATTGATATCGCTGTAGCAATTAATCCCCAAAGCATGGCTCAGGACATGAAAGACCTGAATCCCGGCGGGTATTTTGTTTACGATAATACGAAGCCACTGGATATACGTATACAGAGAAATGACGTAAATTTAATTGGCTTGCCTCTGACAGACATCTGTCGAAAGGAATACACCCAAGCGCGACAGCGGCAGCTATTTAAAAATGTGAT